>NZ_JBHXFA010000041.1:0-47605 GCF_042724175.1 Streptomyces sp. NPDC127084 | reverse complement strand
CGTGGCGGTGGCACAAGGCCGTGGGGGTGAGGGGGGTGGCTGCGGGTGCCCCCGGAGTGTTCGGTGTCATCGGCGTGCGGGAGTGCTCGGTGCCGTAGCCGTTCAGCGCGGCCGGACACCACATCGGCGAAGACAACAAGCCGCGATCAGCGCACGCGGCACGCGGCACGCGGCACGCGGCACGCGGCACGCGGCAGAAAGTAGCCCATCGCCGACGCCATCCGTCACCCACCCCCCCTCCCCCCCCCTGGCGGGCGGGCGCGCCGCTCGGCGGGCGGTCAGGCCGTCGGCCCCACGGGGACACGCACGGCCCGGTCAGGCCTCCGCGGTGCCGAGGTGGCCGTCCGGATCCTCTTCATCCTCGTCGTCACTCTCGTCCTCTTCGAACTCGTCCTCGTCGAAGACCGCGCTGACGTCGAAGCGGCACACCACCCGCTCTGGATCCGCCTGGTCGAACGGAGTGCTCAGCCACTCCCCCGCCTCAGGGAGTTCGTCCAGCGCGGAGACCCAGAGCGTGGAGTCTCCCTCCTCAAGCCCGAACTCCTTGTGGCGGGAGGCGATCTCATCCGGCTCGAACTCGCCGAAGAGCACACCGAGCGCGGCATGCGGACTGGTGCCCACCGCGGCCGCCGTGCGGTCCGCGGTGTCGTCCCGGTCCAGGTCCGCGATGCGCTGGGCCTGGGCGAGCAGCCGCTGCGGCTGGGCCACGGCGTAGTCACGCCGGATGAGAACGCTCAGGGCGTTCGGCTCATCGGGGCCGACATAGGGCGGAAGGGAATCATCCGCTCCGGGAATTTCGAAGGGGGTGACTTCGTCATAGCGGTCGTAGAGGCGTTCGTCATAAGCCTCGGCTGCCGCGGCGAGCGCGTTGAACGCGTCGTACACCGCCGGATCGTCCTCTCCCGTGCGGCGTTCGACCGCTTCGAGGTGACGGTCCAGCGCTGCTTTGACCGCCTCGGCGGCGGCGCGAACCTCGGCAACCGTGGGCTGCGCAGGAGCGGATGCGTCAGACATAGGGAAGACGCTATCCGTACCAGGGCTCTGCCCGCACAATAGATGCGATGCCGGAATACGAATTTGTCGACGTGTATGTGCCACGCGGAGTCTCACGCAAGGAGGCCGCCCGTCTGCTGACCGACCATGCCGAGTACGGACACTGGGAGTTGGACCGATTGAGTCTTCGCCGGGACGGCAGCCGCAAGGTGCGGCTGCGCCGGCGCATCATCCGTCAGGTACGCGCCACATGGTGAGTTCCCGGTGGACGAGAAACGGGTCGGGGCCGCAGTAGCGGGCCCGACCCGTTCCCATCCCACTGGGTGACGCCACGGTCACGCCGAGGCGCGAGCCTTGCGATAGATGACCGCGCCGCCGAGCAGTGCGGCACCCGCGGGCAGGACGAAGCCGAGCGAGCCCGCACCGGTGTGCGCGAGCTGGTCCGTGGCCCTGGGCGGGGTGACCGTGTTGGTACCCGGGGTATTCGGGAGCTCCGGCTCATTCGGCGATCCGGGCTCTCCAGGCTCTCCGGGTTCTCCAGGTTCTCCGGGTTCTCCGGGTTCACCGGGCTCCCCCGGCTCTCCGGGCTCTCCGGGCTCTCCGGGTTCACCAGGCTCCCCCGGCTCACCGGGCTCTCCGGGCTCTCCGGGTTCACCAGGCTCCCCCGGCTCACCGGGTTCACCAGGCTCCCCCGGCTCCCCCGGAACGCCGGCACCGTTGCCGCAGGCGTTGCCGACGGCGGCATTGCCGAGGCCGACGACCGACACGCTGTTCCCGCAAGCGTTCACGGGGGCATCGACGGGGACCTGGACCGTGTTGCCGGACAGGACACCGGGTGAGTTGCTCGTCCCGCCTTCGGCGTGGGCTCCGCTGCCGCCGTCGGCACCACTCCCCGAGCCGTTGGCACAGCGGTTCCCGAATGCCGGGTTCAGCAGTCCGACGACATTCACGGTGTTACCGCAGACGTTGACCGGGACGTGCACCGGAACCTGGACCGCGTTGCCGGAGAGGACACCCGGTGAATTGGACGCACTGCCGTTGGCGTCAGCGCCACCGTGCGCCTGTGCGTAGCCACCGCTCAGGGCGATCAATCCGCCCGCGGCAGCCATGGTGATCAGGCCTTTTCGCGTGACCTGTCGCATAGCTAGTTCCCTGCCTTCTGACTTCCGGAACACCCCCGGGCACCGTCGCCCGGAGGCGGAATGCCAACGGCCCCGGAATACGCGGCGCGCACTCCGGGGCCGCCTGACTCCTCAGGAGCCGAGGTGCAATGTCATGCGTTCTGGCAGTAGTTGCCGAAGGCCGGGTTCAGCAGCCCGATCACGGAGACCGTGTTGCCGCAGACGTTCACCGGAACGTGGATCGGCGCCTGGATGACGTTGCCGGACAGCACACCCGGGGACTGCATGGCGGCACCCTGAGCACCCGAATCGGCGACGGCCATCCCCGCACCCGCGAGAACCAGACCACCGGTGGCAGCCGCAACAGCGACGACCTTCTTGATCATTCTTCCTCCTTGTTAGCAATGCGATCCCAGCCGCGGACCGCCACACCCTGTAACGAGGAGGAGGTAATGGAGCTACTAGCGTATGGTCCCATTCACTCTTTTCAGTCGGGTACGTACGCACGGCCGAATACGGAAACGGTCGAACTCAGGCCATCCGGAAGTCCGGCGCGGAGTGTCAGCTCGCGTCGAGGAACCGGTCCAGCACCCGGACTCCGAACCTCAGCCCGTCGACCGGTACACGCTCGTCCACCCCGTGGAACATTCCGGCGAAGTCCAGCTCGGGCGGCAGCTTGAGCGGCGCGAAACCGAAGCAGCGGATGCCGAGGTCGTCGAAGGACTTGGCATCGGTACCGCCGGAGAGCATGTAGGGCACGGCCCGCGCGATGGGGTCCTCGGCCTTCAGCGCCGATTGCATCGCGTCCACGAGATCGCCGTCGAAACTCGTCTCCAGTGCCCTGTCCGCGTGCACGTCCTCGCGCTTCACGCGCGGCCCGAGCAGCCGGTCGAGGTCGGCCAGGAACTCCTCCTCGTAACCGGGCAGGAAGCGCCCGTCGACATGGGCGGTGGCCTGGCCCGGGATCACGTTCACCTTGTATCCGGCGCCGAGCATGGTGGGCGCGGCCGAGTTGCGCAGCGTCGCGCCGACCATCTTGGCGATCCCGCCCAGCTTCGCGAGGGTGGCGTCCATGTCCTCCGGGTCGAGCGGGGTGCCGAGCGCGTCGGACAGCTCGTCCAGGAAGGACCGCACGGTCTTGGTGACCCGCACCGGCCAGGTGTGCCGTCCGAGCCTGCCGACCGCCTCGCACAGTTCGGTGATGGCGTTGTCGTCGTTGGTCATCGAGCCGTGCCCCGCGGTGCCCTCCACGGTGAGCCGCATCCAGTGCATGCCCTTCTGCGCCGTCTCGACCAGGTAGAGCCGCAGGTTCTCGTTCACGGTGAAGGAGAAGCCCCCGACCTCGCCGATGGCCTCCGTGACGCCCTCGAAGAGGTCCCGGTGCTTGTCGACGAGATAACGCGCCCCGTAGAGGCCGCCGGCCTCCTCATCGGCGAGGAAGGCCAGGACGACGTCACGCGGCGGCTTGCGGCCGCTGCGCAGCCGGTCCCGCACGACCGCGAGCGTCATCGCGTCCATGTCCTTCATGTCCACCGCGCCCCGTCCCCAGACGCAGCCGTCGGCGATCTCCCCGGAGAAGGGGTGGTGGGTCCAGTCCTCGGCGTTCGCCGGTACGACGTCGGTGTGGCCGTGGATCAGCAGCGCGGGACGGGACGGGTCCTCGCCCTCGATGCGGGCCACGGTGGACGCCCGCCCCTTGTGGGATTCGATGATCCTCGGCTCCAGGCCGACCTCGGCGAGCTTCTCCGCGACGTACTCGGCGGCGGCCCGCTCCCCCGGCCCCGAGTGGTCGCCGTAGTTGCTGGTGTCGATCCTGATCAGGTCGCGACAGAGGTCGACGACCTCGTCCTCGCCGGAAATCGTCCGGCCGGTGCTCGACTCGCTCACGCTGCTTCCTCCCGCTGTCGCTCGGTGGTCCCTCACATCCTCCCGCGCCCCCGGCCCACGCCCCAAGGGCACCCGCGCGCCATCGCTCGGCCACCCCGCGGCCGGGCCGCCAGGGGCGTGATCGAGCACCCCCGAATGTTTGCTATGGTTTTCCACGTCGGAACGGCCGCGGGCCGGAAAGACAGACACCTAGTCCGGGTGGCGGAATGGCAGACGCGCTAGCTTGAGGTGCTAGTGCCCTTTATCGGGCGTGGGGGTTCAAGTCCCCCCTCGGACACCAGCGAGGACCCCTGTTGATCAGGGGTTTTCTGCTTTTCTGGGCACGTTCCCTGGCGTGCCGCCGAGTACGGGGTGCGGGAGCTGTGGGACGCAGACGACGGACGGCGCCGGTGGCGCCGCTGCCGCAGCGGGACGGGGTCGATCCCGTACGTATCCGGCTGCCCGCCGACCCGGAGGGAGCCTGGCCGACACTGCGGGACCACCTCGTCGAGCGGTTCGGGAACGCGATCGGTGCCGCGAAGGTGGAGGCGATGCTGCGCGACGGGCGGTTCGTCTCGGCGGAGGGGGCCGTCGCGGCCGAGGAGCCGTACACCGCGGGCCGCCATCTGTGGTTCCACCGGGACTTCGCGGCCGAGGAGCGCGTGCCGTTCGAGGTGGGGATCGTGTACCGCGACGAGCGCCTGGTGGTCGCCGACAAGCCGCACTTCCTCGCCACCACTCCGCGCGGCCGGCATGTCACCGAGACCGCGCTGGCCCGGCTGCGGCGGGATCTGGGGCTGCCGATGCTGCAGCCCGCGCACCGGCTCGACCGGCTGACAGCGGGTCTCGCGCTGTTCGTCGTGCGGCCCGAGGACCGCGGGGCGTACCAGACACTCTTCCGGGACCGGCGGGTACGCAAGGAGTACGAGGCGGTGGCGCCGTACGACCCGGGGATCGCGCTGCCTGTGACCGTCCGCAGCCGGATCGAGAAGGAGCGCGGGGTGCTGGCCGCCCGAGAGGTGCCCGGCGAGCCGAACAGCGAGAGCCGTATCGAGCTGATGGAGCAGCGCGGCGGGCACGGCCGGTACCGGCTTGTGCCGGCGACCGGCCGGACCCACCAGCTGAGGGTGCATATGAACCGGTTGGGACTTCCCATCCTGAACGACCCCTTGTATCCGGTGCTGCGGGACGTTCAGGACGCGGAGCCCGAGGGTGGGGCGGACTACTCCCGTCCGTTGCAACTGCTCGCGCGGTCGCTGGAGTTCACCGATCCGCTCACCGGGCAGGAGTGCCGCTTCGAGAGTCGGCGGGCGCTCGGGGCATGGTGAGGGCCTCGGTGGGGCCGCGTCCGAGCGACCGGCTCAGAGCACCACGACCGAGCGCAGCACATCGCCCTCGTGCATTCGGGCGAAGGCCTTCTCGACGTCACCCAGGCCGATCGTCTCGGTGACGAAGGCGCCGAGGTCGATCCGGCCCTGCCGGTGCAGGTCGACGAGCATGGGGAAGTCTCGGGACGGCAGGCAGTCGCCGTACCAGGAGGACTTGAGCGCGCCGCCGCGTCCGAACACGTCCAGCAGCGGGAGTTCGAGCTTCATCTCCGGGGTGGGCACACCGACGAGGACGACGGTGCCCGCCAGATCCCTGGCGTAGAAGGCCTGCCGGTAGGTCTCGGGGTTGCCGACGGCCTCGATGACGACATCGGCGCCGAAACCGCCGGTGAGTTCGCGTACGGCCTCGACGGGGTCGGCGGTACGGGAGTTGACGGTGTGGGTGGCGCCCATGGAGCGGGCGGTTTCCAGCTTCCGGTCGTCGATGTCGATGGCGATGACACGGGACGCTCCGGCCAGCCGGGAGCCGACGATGGCCGCGTCGCCGACGCCGCCGCAGCCGATGACGGCCACGGAGTCCCCGCGGCCGACGTTGCCCGTGTTGATCGCGGCGCCGATGCCCGCCATGACGCCGCAGCCCAGCAGCCCGGCCACGGCCGGGGCGACCTCGGGGTCCACCTTGGTGCACTGGCCGGCGGCGACCAGGGTCTTCTCCGCGAAGGCTCCGATGCCGAGCGCCGGGGAGAGCTCCCGGCCCGCCTGCGGCCCGCTCGCCAGGGTCATCTTCTGGTGGGCGTTGTGGGTGTCGAAGCAGTACCAGGGCCTGCCTCGCAGACAGGCGCGGCAGCGCCCGCAGACCGCGCGCCAGTTGAGGATCACGAAGTCGCCGGGGGCGACGTCGGTGACACCCGGGCCGGTCGACTCCACGACGCCCGCGGCCTCATGGCCGAGCAGGAAGGGGAAGTCGTCGCTGATGCCGCCCTGCTTGTAGTGGAGGTCGGTGTGGCAGACCCCGCAGGCCTGGATCTTCACCACGGCCTCGCCGGGTCCCGGGTCGGGGATGGTGATCTCCATGACCTGGACGGGCTCGTTCCTGCCCGGGGCGACAACCCCTCGGACCTGCTGCGGCATTGCAGTGCTTCCCTTCCTCAGGACAGGTGTGTACTGCATGTGTACCGCATCACATGCCCGCGCGTGCGGCCTGCGGCGAGACCCCCCGGCGGATCTCTCCGCCGGGGGGCCTGCGCGTGTGCGGGCTGGTGAGCGCCCGCTGGTCCTGGTTGCGGCTCAGTCCTGGGTCTGGCCTGCGGCGATCTTCTTGACCTTGCCGCGCACCACGTACCAGCCGCCGACGAGGGCGAGCGCGATCAGCGGCACGAGGTTGACCGTGGTGCGGCTGATACCGCCGTCCATCCACATCAGGACCAGCACCGAGGCCAGGAACACCAGAGTGACGAGCTGGGTGTACGGGGCCCAGGGCAGCCGGTAGCCGGGGCGGGTGACCCGGCCATCCTTGGAGCGGTGCCAGAACAGCAGGGAGCAGAGCATGATCATGCCCCAGGTGCCGATGATGCCGATCGAGGCGAAGTTCAGCACCAGCTCGAAGGCCTCGCCGGGCATGACGTAGTTCAGGAACACACCCGCGACACCGAAGCCCGCGGTGAGCAGGATGCCGCCGTAGGGGACACCGCCCTTGTTCATCACACCGGTGAACCTGGGCGCGGAGCCGGAAAGCGACATGGAGCGCAGGATGCGGCCGGTGGAGTAGAGGCCCGAGTTCAGGCTGGACAGGGCCGCGGTGAGCACCACCAGGTTCATCGCGTGGGCGCCACCGGGGATGCCGAGCTTGTTGAAAACGGTGACGAACGGGCTCTGGTCGTCGGAGTAGGCGGTGTACGGCAGCAGCAGGGCGAGCAGCACGACGGAGCCGACGTAGAAGAGGCCGACGCGCCACATGATCGAGTTGATCGCCTTCGGCATGATCTTCTCGGGGTTCTCGGTCTCACCGGCGGCGACGCCGCAGAGCTCGACGGAGGCGTACGCGAAGACGACACCCTGGATGAGCAGCAACATCGGCATCATGCCGTTGGGGAAGACGCCGCCGTTGTCCGTGATCGTGGCGAGGCCCGGGGTGTGACCGCCGACCTCGTGCTGGGTGGCGACCAGGTAGATGCCGATCAGCATGAAAATCACCAGCGCGGCGACCTTGATGATCGCGAACCAGAACTCCATCTCGCCGAAGTACTTCACCGAGATCAGATTGGCGGCGAGGACGACCGCGAGCGCGATCAGAGCGAGCACCCACTGCGGGACATCGCTGAACATCGCCCAGAAGTGGGCGTAGGTGGCAGCGGCTGTGATGTCGGCCACCGCGGTCGTCGACCAGTTGAGGAAGTACAGCCAGCCGGCCGTGTAGGCGCCCTTCTCGCCCATGAACTCGCGGGCGTACGAGACGAAGGCACCGGAGGACGGCCGGTAGAGCACGAGCTCGCCGAGCGCGCGCACGACGAAGAAGGCGAAGACACCGCAGAGCGCGTATGCGATGAAGAGCGAGGGACCGGCGTTGGCCATACGGCCGCCGGCGCCCAGGAAGAGTCCCGTACCGATGGCGCCGCCGATGGCGATCATGTTGATGTGCCGTGATTTGAGGTCCTTGCGGTACCCGGCGTCTCCGGCGTCCACGTGGGGGGTGCCCGTGTCCGGGGTCCCGACGATGGGTGTTTCGGCCGCAGTCATGGTGCGGTCACTCATAAAGCTGTTCGCCTTCGTGAGGGGGTGTGCGGTACCCGGTCGTCCACCGGGTGGCCTTCGCGGTGAAGAAGGTGAGTCACCGCGACAAGGCACGCGGGCGCAGAGGGCCCGAGAAGACATAGTCACGGCAACCCTGGGATTTTGGCAGTGATCAAGCTCACTCAGGCATAAATCTGAGGTTTTTCAGAGGTTGCGACAAGGTGAACCAAGGCACTCAAGATCACTGAGACGAATCGATCATCAGCGGAAGTGAGGAGCTCCGGTTCGTTCGGGTCTGGTGCGGTGATCTCGCGGTCGAGCCGCTTGATCCGCTCTTCGTCGCCATCGCGAACGGTCTCGTCGCAATCGGCTGCAGGGGCTCCGGTAGCACCGGGGGCTTCGGCCTTCCACGGCCGCACGACATCAGCGGCCCCGGCATCACGGACGGCATCACATGATGGGGTGCGACAGGGCCCCGGGCCCGTGTGGATGGAGACGGCTGAGACAGCGAGGCAGGCACCGATGAGCAATCCCCCCGTCGTCGTGGTGATGGGAGTGGCAGGGACCGGGAAGACCACGATCGGCGCCCTGGTCGCGGCGCACCTGGGCGTCCCGTACGCCGAAGGCGACGATTTCCATCCACCGGCCGACATCGCCAAGATGTCGGCCGGCGTCCCGCTGGACGACACCGACCGCCTGCCCTGGCTCGACGCGATCGGCCGCTGGGCCCGCAGCAGGGAGGGCAGGGGCGGGGTGGTCTCCTGTTCGGCGCTGAAGCGGAGCTACCGGGACCGGCTGAGGGCGTCAGCACCCGGGGTGGTGTTCCTGCACCTCACAGGTGCCCGCGCGCTGATCGAACGGCGCATGGCGGAGCGCAGGGGCCACTTCATGTCGGCCGCGCTGCTCGACTCGCAGTACGCAACGCTGGAGCCGCTGGAGGCGGACGAAGCCGGTGTCGCCGTCGACGTGACCGGCCCCCCCGACGCCATCGGCGCGCGAGCCGTCGCGGCGCTGCGGCGCTACGGCGGCTCTTGAAGGGGCGCTCCATACCGATTCGATCGTCCGCGGTCGACGGAACCCGGCGACCACGGACGGTTGTCGGACTTCATGGGGAAATCGGGGAGCTTCTACGATCCGCCGCGTTCCGCGGCGCGCTCGAGCTGGAAGGCCTCGTTGCCGAGGCCGATGCGCGCGTGCGCTTCGGGTCGCACGATCCTGAGCACAGCGCCGTACAGCAGACCGGCGACCAGCGCCGCACCGATGACGCCGGGCAGGATCCAGCTGAGCGCGGAGCCCGGCCCTGCGCCGATCAGGACGTCGAAGTCCCGCACGGTGTAGATCGCGATCCCCACGAGGGCGATGCCCGCGAGCGCGGAGGCGATGAGCCGCCACGCCTGCGCCAGCGCCGCACCGCGGCGGACGAAGAACGCGATCACGGCGAACGAGGCGGCAGCCATGAGCAGGATGACGCCGAGCGCGCCGACATTGCCCATCCAGGTGAACAGGCGCAGTACGGGGGTCGTCGGGTCGCCCGCGGGGAGCCCGTCGCTGACGGCGAAGGCGATGACGACCAGGACCGAGACGGCGGACTGGAGCAGGGATCCGGTGGCGGGCGCGCCGCTCGACGCGCTCGTTCGGCTGAAGGCGGCGGGCAGCAGCCCTTCGCGGCCCATGGCGAAGGCGTACCGGGCCACCACGTTGTGGAAGCTGAGGAGTGCCGCGAACATGCCGGTGACGAAGAGTACGTGGAGCACGTCGGTGAAGGTGCCGCCGAGCCGGGCCTCGGTGAGGGTGAACAGCAGAGCCGGGCCCTGCTTGGCCGCCTCGCCGACCACCGCGCCCGGCCCGGTGGCGACCGTGAGTGCCCAGGCGCCGAGCGCCAGGAACAGGGCGACGAAGCCGACGGCGAGGAACATCACACGCGAGACGACCACCTGGGGGCGGCTGGTCTCCTCCGCGTACACCGGCGACTGCTCGAAGCCGATGAACGCGGCGATGCAGAAGCACAGCGCGGTGCCGAGCCCCGCCCCGGTGAGGCTGCCCGGGTCGAACGCGGCGAACGACAGCCCCTCAGGCCCCGGCTCCACGAGGGCGGCGGCGTCGAAGGCCACGACGAGGGTGCACTCGATGACGAGGAGTACGCCGAGGGCCTTGGCATTGAGGTCGATCTTGAGCCAGCCCAGCACGGCGACGAGGACGGCGGCTGCCAGGGCGGGTATCCACCAGGCAACCGTCAGACCGAGATGCGTGGCCAGCAGTCCGGAGATCTCGAAGCCGAGGATTCCGTAGATGCCCACCTGCATGGCGCTGTACGCCACCAGGGCGACATAAGCGGCGCCGGCGCCCGCGGTGGGGCCGAGGCCTCGGGCAATGTACGCGTAGAAAGCGCCTGCGTTGTGGACGTGGCGGCTCATCTCGGCGTATCCGACGCTGAACAGGATCAGGACCACGCCGAGGATGACGTACAGCAGCGGCTGACCAGGCATGCCCATGACACCGAATACGGTGGGCATGACCCCCGCCACGACCATCAGCGGCGCGCTGGCGGCAAGCACGGAGAGCAACAGGCCGGCGGTGCCGAGTCGGTCGGCGCGCAGAGCGCGTTCCTGCCCCTTGTACGTGTTGATCTCTCTGGACGTGGTGACAGTGCTGGTGGCGGTGGTACGCGGGCTGCCCGGGGACATGGCGGGTTCGGCCTCTCAGGTGGGAGTCGGACAAGGTCACATGGGTCAGGCGTGTCAGAGCTGTCAGACGGTCGGAGCTGGTCGGCGCCGACGGCGCTGTCGTTGAAGTCAGACGGTGAAGTCAGACGGTGCCGAGTGCGGCGCTGCGCGCCGCGTGGAACGCGTGGTGCGGGTCCTGGTCCGGATAGGACCAGGGAGCCGGGGTCGCATGCGAGCCGATCCGGTGGAAGAGCGCGGCGGCCTCCGCGGCCCGGCCTTCGCGGAACTTGGCATGGGCGAGGAAGTTGAGATCGACCCGGTTGCGCGGATGGTCCTCGCGTTCCCACTCCAGCCACCAGTCGAACGCGGCCTTCATGACCTGACGGGCCCGTCGGCCGGTCCAGTGCCCCGAGGCCGGCGGGTCGGCGAAGGCAGGGCTGCCGGCTGCCAGCACCCGGTAGCGTTCGGTGTGGGCGACGACCGGCAGCATGGCGAGCGGTGAGTCCGCCGGAGCACGTTCGGCGGCCCAGGCGGCGAAGTCGTACACCTCGTGCAGCGGGTCCTGCCCCGCTTCGGGGCGGCGCTCGGCGAGTCTGGCGGCCATCAGATGATGTGCGTGGTGGTGCTCGGGGTGCCGCACCCGTACCTCGTCGAAGAGGCGTACCACCTCGTCATCCGTGCCGAGACTGCGGGCGAGCGCCAGTAACGCGAGCCAGGGAGTGGGGTCTTCGGGGGCGAGGCCCGCGGCGGCCAGGCAGTCGGACCGCGCCCGATCCGGTTGCTCCGCACCGCGCAGTGCCGCGCTGACGGAGGCACAGGCGAGCAGCGCGGTGGCGTCGGCACTGCCCGGTTCCACCAGCAGCCATTCGCGCGCCCAGGCGGCGGCCGACGTGCCGTCACCCAGGACCAGGAGACGGTGCCCTCTGCGGTCCCAGTCGTCGCGGGTCGAGGCGAGCAGCGAACGGACGGCCGTCCACCGGCCCTGCGACAACTTGGCACGTGTGGCGCTGAGTTCGAGATCGCCGAGGGCCGGGTCGAAAGCGGGCCCGGTGCGCGCGCCGCGACGTCGGGCGCGTCCGAGCGGCGGCGGAGGTGGGGGCATCCGCTGAGCTTCCTTCTTTGTGTGATGAGCGCTTCACGCGATAAACGCGAGACGTGAGCGAACGGTCGCGCACAGCAAAGCGGTAGGCAAGGCTCCACGTCAAGGGCAGCCCGGCAGCTGGGCAACCCGCTTGTGGTTACAGCCGGTTGCCCTCGCCTCTCCGTCAGCGGGACCCGGACGGCCACTGCCAGGTCAGGCGGCTCCACCGCATCAGGCGGCAGTTCCGTCAGGCCACCGCCTTCGCCGCAGCACGGCCCGCCGCACGCCCCGAGAAGATGCAGCCGCCGAGGAAGGTGCCCTCAAGAGCCCGGTAACCGTGCACCCCGCCACCGCCGAAGCCCGCCGCCTCGCCCGCGGCGTACATCCCGGGCAGCGGTTCGCCGTCTCCGGCGAGCACCCGCGATGACAGGTCCGTCTCAAGACCGCCCAGCGACTTCCGGGTGAGGATGTTCAGCCGTACGGCGATCAGGGGACCGGCGGCCGGGTCGAGAATGCGGTGCGGCGCCGCGGTGCGGATGAGCTTGTCGCCGAGGTACCTGCGGGCGCCGCGGATCGCCGTCACCTGGAGGTCCTTGGTGAAGGGATTGACGATCTCCCGGTCGCGGGCTGTGATCTCGCGGCGCAGCCGGTCCTCGTCGATGAGCGGTTCCTTGGTGAGCGCGTTCATCCCCCGCACCAGGGCGCCGAGGTCCCTCTCGACCACGAAGTCCACCCCGTGGTCCATGAACGCCTTGACCGGGCCGGGTACTTCGGCGCGTGCCCGTCCGATGACCCCGCGCACCGACTTTCCGGTGAGGTCGGGATTCTGCTCGGAGCCGGACAGGGCGAACTCCTTGCCGATGATGCGCTGGTCGAGGATGAACCAGGTGTGGTCATGGCCGGTCCGCGTGATGTGCTCCAGCGTTCCGAGGGTGTCGAAGCCGGGGAACAGGGGTACGGGAAGCCGGTTTCCGCGTGCGTCCAGCCAGAGCGAGGAGGGGCCGGGCAGGATGCGGATGCCGTGCCGGGCCCAGATGGGGTTCCAGTTCTCGATGCCCTCGGTGTAGTGCCACATGCGGTCGCGGTTGATGTGGCTCGCCCCCGCGGACTCCGCGATCCCGAGCATCAACCCGTCGACGTGGGCGGGCACACCGGAGAGGAGTTTCTCTGGCGGGGTGCCGAGCCGCTCGGGCCACTGGGCGCGTACCAGGTCGTGGTTGCCGCCGATGCCGCCGGAGGTGATGATCACGGCTTGGGCGCGCAGTTCGAAGGAGCCGGTGACCTCCCTGCTGCTCGCCTCGCCGCGCGCCACCCCGGACGGCTCCAGGATCTCGCCGGTCACGGTGTCGACAGTGCCGTCCGTGCTGCCGAGCCCGGTCACCCGGTACCGGAAGCGCAGATCGACCAGTCCGCGTGCGACACCCGCCCTGACCCGTCGCTCGAACGGCTCGACCAGGCCGGGCCCTGTCCCCCAGGTGATGTGGAAGCGGGGCACCGAGTTGCCGTGCCCGCTCGCACCGTATCCGCCGCGCTCCGCCCAGCCGACGACCGGGAAGAACCGCACTCCCTGGGCATGCAGCCAGGAGCGCTTCTCCCCGGCGGCGAAGTCCACGTACGCCTCGGCCCAGCGCCGTGGCCACAGGTCCTCGTCTCGGTCGAAACCGGCCGTGCCGTACCAGTCCTGGAGGGCGAGCGCGTGGCTGTCCTTGATGCGCATACGGCGCTGCTCGGGCGAGTCCACGAGAAACAGTCCGCCGAAGGACCAGTGCGCCTGCCCGCCGGTGGACTGCTCGGGCTCCTGGTCGAGCAGGATGACGCGGCGGCCCGCGTCCACGAGCTCGGCGGCGGCCACCAGGCCCGCGAGCCCTGCTCCGATCACGATGACATCGGCGTCGTACGCCATGGGTTTTGGACCCTCTCGGAATGGGCGCCTTGGGCGCGGAGCTCTGCGGTGGCTCCGATCCTCTGTACGCGCGGGTAACTCGTCAACAGTCCGGGACGAACTGGCGCCGATCCGACTGATGGGCCGATCAGCTGATTGGATGGACGTCATGAGTGACAGCAGCCGCGACGCTTCGAGCTCTTCCGACGAAATCCTGGACATCGTGGATCTGCACGACGAGGTCGTCGGCCAGGCCCCACGCGGCGAGGCGTACACCCGCGGCCTGCGCCACCGCTGTGTGTTCGTCCAGGCCAGGGACGCGCAGGGCCGGATCTTCGTGCATCGCCGCACGGCGACGAAGCTGGTCTTCCCGTCCCTGTACGACATGTTCGTCGGCGGTGTCGTCGGCGCGGGCGAGTCATACGACGACGCGGCGCTGCGTGAGGCCGAGGAGGAGTTGGGCGTCAGTGGGCTCCCTCGCCCGGTGCCGCTTTTCAAGTTCCTGTACGAGGCCCCCGCCGGCCCGGGCCGGGACGGAGCCGCCTCCGGCGGGGGCGGGGTCCGGCAGTCGTGGTGGTCGGCCGTCTACGAGGTGCCGTGCCTGCTTCCGGTGCGCCCGCAGGCCGACGAGGTGGCCTGGTACGACTTCCTCTCCCAGGAGGAAGTCGATGCCCGGCTGGGCGTCTGGGAGTGGGTACCGGACGGCTTGGCCGCGTACGAACGGCTGCGCGCCCCCCGCGGGTAGGGTGCGGCAGGTGAGCGAGCGGGTGAGTGAATTCGTACGGAATCTACGGCTGTGGGTGTCGCCGGGGCAGATCCGGGAAGAGGGCAGGACTCCCGACTACCGTTTCTCGCTCGCCAACGAGCGCACCTTCCTCGCCTGGATCCGTACCGCGCTGGCGCTCATCGCAGGGGGCTTCGCCGTCGACCAGTTCCTGCCCGACCTGCGCTGGGGCGTGCGCGTGGGCTTGTCCCTCGCGCTGATCGGGGCGGGTGTGCTGTGCGCCCTGCGCGGGGTCAACCACTGGGTGCGGTGCGAGCGGGCGATGCGACGGGGCGAGGATCTGCCGGTGTCGCGCTTTCCGACGATGCTGGCGCTTGTCGTGGGAGCCGTGTCGGTCACGATGGTGGTGGTCGTCGCCTGGGGGCCGCGTTGAGCGGGGAGGGACGCGACCCGGGGCTGCAGCCGGAACGGACCCGGCTGGCGTGGCGCCGTACGACGCTGGCGTTCACGGTCGCGGCGGTTCTGGCAGCGCGGCAGGTCGTCCACAGTAAGGAGATCACGGGCGGCGATCTGGTGGCGCTCGCGCTCAGCGCGCTGGTGTGGACGAGCTTTCTGACGGTGGCCCACCGACGGATAGGGGCGATGGCCGTGGCGGACCGGCCGGACGCGGTGCCGCCGGCCCAGGTGCTCGGCGCCGCCGCCTGCACGGTGGCGCTGGCGGCGTTCGCCGTGGCGATCGTATGGTGATCGACCCCGCACCGGGCAGGCGTGCCGGGCGTTTCAGCTCTCCCAGTCGACGGTGACGACGATCTTTCCGCGGGTATGGCCGCCCTGGCTGAGCCGGTGGGCTTCCGCGGTCTCCTCCAACGGGAAGCTGCGGGCCACATGCACGGAGAGGACCTCTTCCTCGGCAAGCTCGCTGAGGCGGTACAGGTCCGCCGTGTTGGGGCGCACGAAGGCATAGCGCCCGCCCAGGGTGGTGACGGCCGGATCCGCGATGGAGGCAATCCTGCCGCCTTGGGCCAGCAGCTCGGCGGAAGCGGTCAGCACCTCGCCGCCGATGGTGTCGAACACCGCCTGCACGCCGTCGGGCGCCAGGGCCCTCACCCGGTCCACCAGCCCTTCGCCGTAGGTCACCGGCTCCCCACCGAGCTCGCGCACGAACGCGTGGGACGACTCGCTCGCTGTGCCGATCACCCGGGCGCCGAAGTGGTGAGCGAGTTGTACGGCCATCGAGCCGACCCCGCCGGCCGCGGCGTGGACGAGGAGGGTGTCGCCCGTACCCACGCCCAGGTCATGGGTGAGGACCTGGTAGGCGGTGAGTCCGGCGAGAGGCAGGCCGGCCGCCTCCTCGAAACTCAGGTTGCGCGGTTTGCGGGCCAGGGTGCGGACCGGGGCGGCCACGTACTCGGCGAAGGTGCCCCGGGAGAGGAAGTCCTCGCGGACATAGCCCATGACCTCGTCGCCGACGGCGAACTCAGGGGCGGACGCTCCGGGCTCCACCACGACCCCGGACACATCCCAGCCGGGGATCACCGGGAAGACGGTGTCGATGAGACCGTCCAGATAGCCTTCGCGGCACTTCCAGTCGACCGGGTTGACGGCCGCCGCCCGCACCTTGACCAGGACGCTGTCGGGCCCGAGCTTGGGCTCGGGGCGCTCTCCGTACTCCAGGACCTCGGGACCGCCGTAACGGCTGTAGCTGATCGCCTTCATGATCCGACACTCGGGCTCGCGGGGTCCATGTGCAAGCAGGAGCGCCGTCGGCGCGGCCGGGGCGCGGGCAGCCTCCACCGGCCGGAGCACTGGACGGCCGCCGATCGGCGGGGAAGGCTGCTTCCGTCAGCCGAGCTGATCCAGCGTCAACCGACCGCTACCGGCTTCGCTCCGCTGCCACCGACCTCGTCCCCTCGCGACCGACCTCGAGCCACCGCGACCGACCTCGACCCCTCGCAACCTGTCTCAGCCGACGACCTTTCCCGGGAGCCCGAAGTGCCCGCGACCGATCCTTACACCGTCCCGCTCGCACCGTCCGTACACGCCTACGTCCAGCCCGACGGCGGCTGGTGCCTCAACAACGCGGGGTTCGTCAGCGACGGGGGTTCCACCCTCCTCGTCGACACCGCCGCCACCGAGCGACGCGCCCTCCTGCTGCGAGAAGCCCTGCTGGCGACCGGCGCCCCGTCGCCGCGACTGCTCGTCAACACACATCACCACGGCGACCACACCTACGGAAACGCCGTCTTCCACCCGGAAGCGGCGGTCGTCGGCCATGAGGCCTGCCGCAGCGAGGTCATCGCCGCCGGGCACCAACTGCACCTCATCTGGCCTGAGACCGACTACGGCGACATCACGATCACCGCGCCGGAGATCACGTACGGCGAGCGCATGACGCTCTACGCCGGAGAGACCGAGGTGCGGCTGATCCATCCGGGTGTGGCGCACACCGTCGGCGACACGATCGTGCACCTGCCCGAGCACGGCGTCGTCTTCACCGGGGACCTGATCTTCAACGGAGGTACGCCCTTCATTCCCATGGGTTCCCTCACCGGCTCGCTGAAGGCGTTGGAGCTGCTGCGTTCGCTGGACGCCGCGGTCGTCGTCCCAGGGCACGGACCGGTCACCGACCCCACTGCCTACGACGCTACCGAACGCTATCTGCGCTTTGTCGCCGAGGTCGCCGATTCCGCGCGCGCCAAGGGGCTGACGCCGCTGGAGGCGGCTCAGGGGGCCGACCTCGGCGAGTTCGCGGGCTGGCGGGAAAGTGAGCGGCTGGTGGCCAATCTGCATCGCGCGTACGCGGAGCTCGACGGCCTGCCGGGTGGTTCGCCGCTCGATCCGATCGCTGTCTTCGGTGACATGGCGGTGATGAACGGCGGGAGAGCGGTCGCCTGCCACGCCTGACGGCACGGCTTCGGCCAGGCGGTGGCGCCACACCCTGGACGACATACCGACCGGTCGGTCATGATGAAGGGAGACGACCCGCCGCCGCCTCACCGGAAGGTGCCCCCATGAGCGCAGCCCCCCCGCCAGGCCTCGACCTCGAGCGGCTCCGCGGCCATCTCGACCACGCGCTGCCCGGCCTGGTGAGCGGACCGCTCAGCGCCCGGCTGATCCAGGGCGGCCGGTCCAACCTCACCTATGCCGTGACCGACGGCACGCACCGCTGGGTGGTCCGCAGACCTCCGCTGGGTCACGTCCTGGCCACCGCCCATGACATGGGTCGCGAGCACCGGGTCATCAGCGCGCTGCACCCCACCGCCGTGCCGGTGCCGCGGCCTGTACTGCTGTGCGAGGACGAGGCCGTCATCGGGGCTGCGTTCTACGTCATGGAGCACGTCGACGGCACCCCGTACCGCACGGCCGAGGAGCTCGCCCCACTCGGCCCTGAACGGACCCGGGGCGCCGTACTCGGCCTGGTCGACACGCTGGTGGAGCTGCACGACGTGGAGCCCGCGGCGGTCGGGCTCGGGGACTTCGGGCGCCCCGACGGCTTCCTCGAACGGCAGCTGCGGCGCTGGGGCAAGCAGCTCGACGCCTCGCGCAATCGGGAGCTCCCGGGCATCGACGAGCTGCACGCCGCCCTCGGCCGCTCCCTGCCGGCCTCGCCGCCCGCCACCGTCGTCCATGGCGACTACCGCCTCGACAACGTGCTGATCGGCGATGACGACCGGATCAAGGCGGTCCTCGACTGGGAGATGTCGACGCTCGGCGACCCGCTCACCGACCTCGGGCTGCTCGTGATGTACAGCCGGAAGCTGGAGTTGCCCGGTTCGCCCATCAGTACGACGGCGGGGGCCGCGGGCCATCCGGACCCCGCCGAGCTGGTCGAGCGCTACGCCTCCCGCTCCGGCCGGGACACCGCGGCCATCGCCTGGTACACGGCGTTCGCCTGGTTCAAGCTCGCCGTGATCCTGGAGGGCATCCACTACCGCTACACGCTGGGCCAGACCGTCGGCGCGGGCTTCGACCGCATCGGTGAGCTCGTCCCCGTCTTCATCGAACACGGTCTCACCACTCTCCAGGAAGGCTGATCCACCGCCATGGACTTCGCATTCGACGCGCGCACCGAGGAACTACGGGCCAGGCTCCTCGCCTTCATGGACGAGCACGTGTATCCGGCGGAGGCGATCGCGCACGAGCAGCTCACCCACTCCGCCTCCCCCTGGGACACTCCTGCGGTCATCGAGGACCTCAAGTCCGAGGCCCGCAGGCAGGGACTATGGAACCTTTTCCTGCCGGATCCGGAGTACGGGGCCGGGCTGACCAACCTCCAATACGCGCCGCTCGCCGAGATCACGGGCCGTTCACCGCACCTGGCGCCCATCGCGCTGAACTGCGCGGCCCCGGACACCGGGAACATGGAGGTGCTGGCCCTCTTCGGTTCCGGCGAGCAGAAGAAGCAGTGGCTCGAACCACTGCTGGCCGGTGAGATCCGTTCGGCGTTCGCGATGACCGAGCCCGCGGTGGCCTCGTCGGACGCCACCAACATCGAGACGCGCATCGAGCGGGCCGGCGACGGTGGGGACGACTACCTCCTCAACGGCCGCAAATGGTATATCTCCGGCGCGATGAACCCGAACTGCAAGGTCTTCATCGTGATGGGCAAAACGGACCCGGCCGGTCCCGACATCCGGCGCCAGCAGTCGATGATCCTGGTCCCGCGCGACACTCCCGGCCTTGAGGTGCGGCGGGCGATGACGGTGTACGGGTACGAGGACCACCTGCACGGCGGACACGCCGAGGTGGTCTTCGACAACGTGCGTGTACCGGCGTCCAACCTGATCAGCGAGGAGGGCAGCGGCTTCGCCATCGCCCAGGCGCGTCTCGGACCGGGCCGTATCCACCACTGCATGCGGCTGATCGGTATGGCCGAGCGCGCGATCGAGCTGATGTGCCGCAGGGCGGTGTCCCGTACCGCGTTCGGCAAGGCGCTCGCCCAGCAGGGTGTGGTCCAGTCCTGGATCGCGGACGCGCGGGTCACAGTCGAGCAGCTGCGGTTGCTGGTGCTCAAGACCGCCTGGCTGATGGACACCGTCGGCAACAAGGGAGCGCACACCGAGATCCAGGCCATCAAGATCGCCACTCCGCGCGCCGTCGTGGACATCCTCGATCGGGCGGTCCAGGTGCACGGTGCGGGCGGCGTCAGCCAGGACTTCCCGCTGGCCGAACTGTGGGCCGGGGCGCGGACGCTGATGCTGGCGGACGGGCCGGACGAAGTGCACCAGCGGTCGCTGGCGCGGCAGGAGCTCAAGAAGTACCGGTAGGCGAGTACCGGGTAGGCGCGAAAGCACCGGTTGCTCGCGACCGCGCCGTGTGACGGGAACGCGCCGTGTGACGGGAACACGCCGTTGTCTGCGGGCGCCCGTTGAGCGTGGGGCTACGGACGCAGGGCCCGCAGCAGCAGATCGGCGAGGTGGTCGGCGACCTGCTGCGGGCTGAGCGGCCCGTCGGGGCGGTACCAGGTGGACAGGTGGTGCACCGAGCCGAAGTGATAGTCCACGACCAGGTCGGCCGGGGTCGCGTCGGAGAACACCCCGCTGCGCTGGCCCTCCTCGATCAGCGCCCGGAAGCGCTCGTGGTAGCGCCGGCGCTCGGATCGGACCTGCTTGTTCTTCTCCGGGCTGAGGTGGTGCATGGAACGGAAGAAGATCGACGCGTCGTCGAGGTTCTCGATCGTGGTCACGACGACATCGGCGGCGGCGGCCCTGAGACGCTGCTCGATCGGCGCGTCGGCCTCGGCGAAGGCGTCGAGCCGTTCCTGCTGAAGGCGCAGCACACGGGCGTAGATCTCCTGGAGGAGGTCTTCCTTGGAGCCGAAGTAGTGGTAGAGGGCGCCCTTGGTGACTCCGGCCGACTCCACGATCTCCTGCACGGAGGTGCGGTCGTAGCCCTGCTCGGCGAAGAGCCGGGTGGCCGTGGCCAGCAGCCTCTGGGGGACGGGTGTGCCGCTCCCGTCCGTCGTCCTGGCCATTGCCGCCACCCGCCCTTCCGTGCCGTCTTCCGCTCCCGCGCCGCCGTTCCGCGGCCGGGAAGGTGATTCCCTTCCGAGGATCTTCCCACCTGGTCACCGGCGGGTGCTCCGCGCAGGGGGGTGTCGCCGGTGTGCCGCCGTCACCGCGACCGTGCCGCCCCGCGCCGCCGCTCAGGCACCGGTCATGTCTTCCCACTTCCGCTGTATGTGGTTCATGCTGTCCAGCCAGCGATCGGTGTCGGTGGCCCTGCCCTGGTAGTACCCGGCGACCTCGGGGTGCGGCAGGATCAGGAAGCGGTCCGCCTCCATGCCTTCCATCAGGGCGCCCGCGACGTCCTCCGGCTCGATGGCGCCGGGCGCGAGGACGAGCTCACCGGCGGCTCCGGCCTGGGTGAGCATGTCCGTGCGCACGCCCTGCGGACAGATGGCGTGCACCTTCAGGCCGCGGTGGCGGTAGGTCAGGGACAGCCATTCGGCGAACGCGAGCGCGCCGTGCTTGGTGACGCTGTACGGCGCCGCGCCGATCATGCTCAGCAGCCCGGCAGCGGAGACCGTGGAGACGAAACGACCGCTGCCGCGCTCCAACCAGTCGGGCAGCAGCACGCGCGCGGCGCGCACATGCGCCATGACGTTGACGTCCCAGGCGGCAGCCCAGGCGCTTTCATCGGCGAGGGCGTCCCCCGCGCCTGAGAGCCCGGCGTTGGCGCAGTAGATGTCGACAGTGCCACCGAGCGCCTCGCGCGCCTGCTCCACGATGGCGGAGGCGTCGCCGGGGACGGCGACGGCGCCCGTCTCGTCGGCGATGGCCGCAGTCGCGGCAGGGTCGATGTCGTTGACGGCGACCCGCGCGCCCTCGGCGGCGAACCTACGGGCAAGCGCCGCTCCGATACCGCCGCCGGCTCCGGTGACCACCACGTTCGCGCCCTGCACCGTGCTCATGGGACCTGCCTCTCGGTTGCGACTCAGCGAATCGGCGAATCGGCGGTCCGATCGCTCACCGCTACAGACTAACCAGTCGGTATGCCCATTGAAAGGCCCCCCGAGCGGCCGCTGAAAGGATTCTGCTGGCGTGTGTACGCCAAACTCTGGTCGTCTGTACCGCCACGCGGGATGCTTTCCGCACACCCGATTCGCGGTGTACGTCCCCTGGAGCGTGGTCCAGGGGACGGGGAGATACGCACGCGCCGAAGAAGGGACACGCTCTTGAACGAGATGGGTGCCGAGCCGTACGTCGAGCTCACCTTCGACGCGCAGGGGGATGTGCACCGCGCCCAGCGGGACGCACTGGCGGAGCTGGACGTCACGGACCTGGTGATGTTCGCCCACGGATGGAACAACTCCCCGTCCGTGGCGAGGCGTTTCTACGAACGCTTCTTCGAGCCTTTCCCCCGCTTCGTCGCGAGCGGGGCCACCGTCGGCTATGTGGGTGTCGTCTGGCCCTCGATGATGTTCACCGATGAGCCGATCCCGGATTTCGGCACGCTCGCCGGGGTCTTCCCCGGGCAGGAGCGCACCCTCTCGCGGCTGGCCGCCCTGCTCGCGGACGAGCCCGAGAACCGGGCGGCCTTCCAGGAGTTCGGCGTGCTGGTGCGGGAGCTCGTCGATACCTGCGATGCCGGTTCCGCCGAAGCCTGCGTCGGCGACTTGGCCGGTCCGGACGGCGAGGACATACCCGCCTTCCTCGAGGGGGATCCGGTCGAGATATGCCGGCTGTTCACCGCCACCCTGGACGGGACGGAGCCGTCACTGGCCCTCGGATCCGGACTCAGAAGACTGTGGAAAGGCGGGCGTGAGGTACTGCGCCAGGCCACCTACTACACGATGAAGCGGCGGGCGGGGACGGTCGGCGAGCGTGGGCTCGGGCCGGTGATCGCCCATCTCTCCCGCTCATCGCCCGCGATCCGCATCCACCTCGCCGGACACAGCATGGGAGCCCGGCTCGTCGCCTTCGCACTGCGTGGGCTACCGGACGGCATACGCACCGTGAAATCGGTGACGCTGCTCCAAGGCGCCTTCTCGCACTACGCGTTCGCGCCGTCGCTGCCCCACGCACGTGAGAGCGGCGGGGTGCTGCGCGCCATGGAGAAGAGGGTGGACGGCCCCGTGGTCGCCTGCTACTCACACCATGACTCGGCACTCGGGGTGCTGTACCCCCTGGCAGCGAGGATGGCGAGGGACTCCTCGAGCATCGTCGGCCTGGACAAGCGCTGGTGGGCGGTCGGCCACGACGGCATACAGGCGGTCACGGGGGCTCGTCGGCTGACACTGGAGGCGGCGTTACGGGATGGGCTGCCCGGCTCGGGGTGCGTCAGTGTCGACACGGCGGCAGTGGTACGCAGTGGCGGGCCGCCGTCCGGGGCGCACAGCGACATCCTCCATCCGGAGCTGGCCCGGGTGGTGCTGAGAGCGGGCCGGATCGGGCGCTGAGGGCGGCGCCGCCGGATCGGGCACTGGGGCGGCGCCGGGCACCCGATCCGGATCCCGCGTGTGGGTGCGCCTGTCAGCGATGCGAGGGGAACTCCACGATCTGCTGGTAGGTCGGGCGGTTCTGCCAGTTGATCGCCGGGTGGGTGATCCCGCCCAGGGCGCGGTGCATCACCGCGTCGGCGCACCATTGGTCACCGGCCCGGCAATTGGTGTCACCCGGGTAGACCTGGGTGGCGGGCTTCGCCACCGCCTGCTTCAGGGTGGTGAGCAGCGCCTCACGGCAGGTGGCGAGCCGGCCTCCGCCGCAGTAGGTCGCCGGCAGCGGACCGGAGACGGAGTCGCCGAGTACCTGCCGCAGGTCCTTGTCCACAAAGCCCCACCACCCCGACTGGAAGGCCGAGCCGCTGTGTCCGCCTGTCGGGCCGTGGGCCGCCGCGGGCGACTCGTCGATGGGCAGGTTCGCCGCCAGGGCTTGGTAGAGGCCGTCTCCGAGCCCGGGCCTGAACTCGGCGTCGACCAGCAGCGGCCACCAGGCGTCCATGAGGCGCACAGCGTCGGCGTGCCCGTAGACACGCGAGCCTTGCGTGGTCTCCTTGCGCTGCGCGCCCGCGGCCCGCCAGGTCTCCAGTTGCTGGACCGCGGTTTCGAGTTGGGCATCGGTGACGGGCGAGCTTCGGATGACCCGGAGCAGTTCGGGCAGCAACTGCTCGCCGCGCAGATCGGCGAGGCCGGCCTCGGCCATCGCCCGGGTGAGCGAGGCACGGGTCACCCCGCCGCCCCGGACCAGCTGGGCGACGCGATCGTCCAGCAGGTCGCCTCGGTGGACGGCGCCCATACCGAAGCCCGCCGTGTTGTAGTCCTTGGCCTGCCGGTTGTTCCAGGAGATGTAGTAGTCCTGGCCGATGGATTGGGGGTGTTCGGCGAAGGGGGTGTAGTCAGCGGTGCCCCGGACCGGGTCGAAGCCGCGCCACTCATAGGCGGGCTCTGCCTTCACCGGCAGGGCCGGGTCCACCCCTGTGGCGCGCACCGGGTTCATGCCGCTGTTGTAGTAGGCGGCTGTGCGGGAGTCGGCGTAGAACCAGTTGAAGGCGTAGTCGATCTGGTGGGCGGCCTGCTGGAAGGAGGCGGCGTCGGTCACGAACGACGGGTCGTTGAGCATCTGGAAGCCGATGATCGAGTCGGCTTCATGGCCGTAGGTGCTGCGCAGTGAGGTGTAGGCCACGGGCTTGCCGCCGATCGTGGCGCGATGGGTGACGACGCCGTACTTGGTGCGCCACACCTGGAGCCGGTATGAGCCCGCCGCGGTGCCGTCCGCGACAGTGGGCTTCCACGAGTTGCGCCGCTCCAGTTTCTCCATCGGAACGCAGCCGCCCCGGTATAGATAGTGGTCGGCGTCCAGGCCCGGTGCGCCGCCGCCGGGAGCGCACAGTTCGACGGCATAGGTGTCGGTGATGTCCTGCCCGGCGGAGGTGGCCGACCAGGCGTAGTCCTCGCCGCGCCCCATCTGCACGTACATGCCGACCCCCGCGAAGGAGACGCCGCGGGCGGAGATCCCGGGTCCCTGGATCTCCTGCAGCATCAGCAGTTGCGGGGCGAAGTAGCCGGTCTGGGGCCCGAAGACGGCGATGGGGTGGCCGCTCGCGGTGTGGGCTCCGGAGACCAGCAGGGCGTTGGACATACCGCGTTTGGGGTCCAGCGAGCCGGTCGGCAGTACACCCTGGTCGAAGATGCCCTGGGCGGGTGCCAGTGCTCCGGGGTCGCGCACCGGGGACTTGGTACCGGTGCCGGCCGAGCCGGTGCGGTCGTACACCAGCGGTTCGGTACGCACCGAGCCCGGGTCGGGCAGGGCCGTGCCGCGCGGGTCTTCCGGCTTCCGCGCGTAGGGAAAGGAGGAGCCGTCATGGACGGTGAGGACCGCTTCCGGGTCGTTGCGCTGGCGGAAGCCCTCCCAGACCCGGGTCCCCTCGGCCACACCGTACTTCTGCTGGGCGGCGAGCAGGGACAGCGCGGCGTGGACCTCACCGCCTCCTCCGCCGCCGAACTGCCCGCCGACCACGGAGGCGATGGCGATCAGGTCGGTGAGGCTGAAGGGCGCGATCTCACCGGCGTTGGTGATCGCGTCTATATGGCCGGTGAGGACGTACTCGCCGGGGAAGTATCGGCCGTTCTTGGACTGGGTGCGATAGGCGTTGATGCCGTCGACATAGGCCTGAGCGTCGGCCATCGCCTGTTCGCCCCGAGGGCCCTCGGTGGTGCGGATACGGTCGATCTGGGCCTGGTAGTCGGCCTCGGTGTACGGGGCTCCGGGCCAGAACTGCTGCTCAAGGCCCTGGTTGGCGAGGGCACCGCCGGCGAAGGGGGTGAGGTTGCCCCGTCCGATGTGCCGGAAGAGGTCCATCATCCAGAGCCGGTCCTGGGCGGCGGCGTATCCGGCGCCGAACTCAGTACCGTACCGGGTGGTGCCCTTGATGTGCGGGACTCCGGTCTTCCTGTCCCGGGTGATCGTGACGTCCGAGCGCGGGGTGGCGACGGATTCCACCTGGTTCGACGGGACGCCGAAGGAGGCGTCGTTGAAGAACTCGGTCAGCTTGGCGTCGGTCAGCCCGCCGTATCCGCCCGCGAGCGCGTCATAGCGGGCGAGCTGGTCGGAACTGTGGCCGGGGCGGGTACCGAACAGCCGGTGGGCCAGGATGTCGGCGAGGGTGGCGTTGCCGTTCTGCCCCGGCGGCAGGATGTCCGCGCACTGGCTCTGGCCCTGGGCGAGACAGTGGTCCACGACGGCGGCCTCGACCGCGGTGGCCTGGGGCAGCGGCGCCAGGAGGGCGGTACCGAGTACGAGGGCTGCGCAGGCGGTTCTCAGGCGTCCGGTGGGGGATCCGGTGATGCGTCGCATGGTTGCTCCTCGATGAAGCGGGTGCGGCGCAGGCTACTGGCCATATGACTCGTCGGTAAGATGAGCGGTCGTCAGTTTTTCGGCTGCGCATGCCCCTTCCGGCGCCGCCCGTGCCGACCATCCGGCTGGTTTCAGCCCCGTATCCCGGGACGGATGTTCGATGGAGCCGGATTGGGTAGTCGTACGTCCATTCCTCAACGCGGAAGTACGAGCCATGGAGTACGAGCGACGGAGGTGGCAGTGCGATGGCTGGTTTCCGGAGTCTTGCCAGACAGGTCCGCGACCCGCGCGGTGATCTCGCGCTGAGGCGCTATTCCCTGCGGAAGTGCCTGGAGCGGTTCGCCCCCTACGGGCACCGGGCGACCTGGAATCATCTGTGCAGCAGGCACGGTATCGAGCCCGAGGACCGCGCTCCCGATCCGGGGCGGCTGGTGGCCGCGCTCGACGAGTTGGAGCAGGCGCGGGCCGTGTGGCTCGCGTACGAGGAGCGGTTCGCCGAGCGACGTAAACGCGAGAAGCACGATGGACTGCGGCGCCCGGGGTCGATCGACGACTGGCACCGGCGTACCTGGGGCGGCAACGGGATCGCACGCTGTGACGACCCGGAGGTGCACCCGTCGGATCCGCTGGATGTGGTGCTGCGCCGACTGATCAGGGCACTCGGATCGGGCCCGAGTGCGGTGTGCCCGGTGTGCGCGGACCGGCGCATCGTCTGGCGGCAGGATCTGGAGCACGATCCGGGCTACGGTCCGGTGTGCGCGGGCTGCGGAGTGATGGTGCCCCAACCCGTGCTGACGCACGAGGCGCTGAGGAACGCCAAGCGGATGCGCGGCAGGGCACTGGCGTCGGTGGCCTGACGCCCAACCGCCGGGCGAGGGGCACCGGCAGCGAGACGCCGGTCCCCTGCGCCGCCGCGCGGACATAGCAGAGACACAAACCGTTGGCCCACCCTAATTCCCCACGGCGACAGTGGCGTTGTACGTCAACCACGTCCAGGGAGCCGTGACATGTCGACGCTGCGCGTCACCGCCGAAGTGCTGACCATCCATGAGCATCCGAACGCCGACGCCCTCGAACTGGCCCAGGTGGGCCTGTACCGGGCCGTCGTCGCCAAGGGCGCCTACCGCAGTGGTGATATCGCCGTCTACATCCCGGAACAGGCCGTGCTCCCGGCCGTGCTCATCGAGGAGCTCGGGCTGACCGGACGACTCGCGGGGCGGGCGTCCGACCGGGTCAAGGCGGTGCGGCTGCGCGGTGAGCTGTCACAGGGGATCGTGTGCCGCCCCAGGGCGCTCTCGGACACCGATCTGACCCAGGCGGCCACCGAGGGCACGGACTTCACCGAGTTGCTGGGGATCACCAAGTGGTCGCCGCCGATACCGCCCACGATGAGCGGTGAGATCGAGGCGGCCCCGGAGCTGCTGCCCTGGGTCGACATCGAGAACCTCCAGCGCTATCCGGACATCTTCGCTCCGGATGAGCCCGTCGTGCTCACGGAGAAGCTGCACGGCACGGCCTGCCTGGTGACCTATGTCGCCTCGTCGGGGAAAGTGCTGGTGTCCTCGAAAGGCTTCGGCTCGAAGGGCCTCGCGCTCCGGGAGGACCCGCGCAATCTGTACTGGCGTGCGGTGCACGGCCATGGTGTGCCGGAGGTGGCGGCACGGCTGGCTGAGCGACTCGGTGCGCGGCGGGTGGGTGTCTTCGGCGAGGTGTACGGCTCCGGAGTGCAGGACCTGGCCTACGGCGCGGACGCCCGTTCGGCCGCGCTCGGCTTCGCGGTGTTCGACGTGTCCGCCGATATCGACGGCCGGGTCGAGTGGCTCGACGCGGCTGAACTGCTCGACGGTGAGCTGCCGCTGGTTCCCCGGCTGTATGAGGGACCGTTCACGCTGGACAGAGTCCTGGAGCTCGCGAGCGGTCGGGAGACCGTGTCGGGGCGGGAGCTGCATCTGCGCGAGGGCGTGGTGATCCGTCCGGCGGGCGAGCGCTACAGCCCGGTGACCGGGGGCCGGGCGATAGCCAAGGCCGTCAGCCCGGCGTATCTGACCCGCAAGGGCGGCACCGAATACGAGTAGCCCCGTCCGGCGCGGGGTGGCCCGGCACGGGGGGTGCGGGCCACCCCGCACCGGCCGTTCATCCGGCCGGGGTCCGTTGACAGACGCCTGCCCGCCCACCATGCTAAGCAGTCGCTTAGATGCGCGTCCCGTCGGATGAGAGGCAAGGAAGAAGACATGGCCGAGCCGAGGATCTTCACGTCCCCAGACGAGCTGACCGCCGGAGTGGGCGAGCAGCTCGGATACAGCGACTGGCTGGAGGTCGACCAGAAGCGGATCGACCTCTTCGCCGACGCCACGGGCGATCACCAGTGGATCCATGTGGACCCCGAGCGCGCCGCCTCCGGTCCGTTCGGCCGCACCATCGCGCATGGCTATCTCACCCTGTCGCTGCTGCCCGCGCTCGTCCCCCAGGTGATGCGGGTCGAGGGGATGAAGATGGGCATCAACTACGGCACCAACAAGGTCCGCTTCCCCGCGCCCGTGCCGGTCGGTTCCCGACTGCGCGCCACGGCGGTACTCAAGAACGTCGAGGAGGCAGGCGGCGGGGTGCAGGTGACGGCCCTGGTCACCGTGGAGCGCGAGGGCGGCGACAAGCCCGTGTGCGTGGCCGAGTCGGTGTCCCGCTACTTCTTCTGATCGCCACCGCTGCCACGTCCGCCACCACCCACGCCCCGGCCGCTACTTCCGCGCGGCGGCACCGACCATGCGCAGCGCGAGGTCGGCGTAGAGTGCGCCGACCTCGTCGGGCGTGCGGCGGCCCTGGGCGCTGAACCACCGGGCGACGTCGATACACAGGGACAGCACGGCCAGAGTCGTCCCGGGGACGTCCGGCACGTCGAACTCCCCTGCCGCGACGCCTTCGTTGACGATGCGCTGGACCACCGCGTCCGACTTCCGCCGCAGCGCGACGATCTCGGCGCGGTGATCCTCGCTGAGCGCCTCGAGCTCGTACTGCACGACCCGTGCCGTGGTGTGCCGCTCAGCGTGCCAGCGGACGAAGCAGCGCACGGCGTCGGCGAGCCGCTCGGCGGCCGTGCCCTCCCTGTCGGCGGCCTCCGTCAGAAGCTCGAGCGCGCGATCGTGTCCGATGCGGCTGATCCGGTGGAGCAGCTCTTCCTTGGTCTTGTAGTGGATGTAGAGCGCGGCCGGGCTCATTCCGGCCCGGCCGGCGATATCGCGTGTCGTGGTGGCGTGGTATCCGCGCTCGGCGAACGCCTCGACGGCGGCGACGAGCAGCCGCCTGGCCGCCTCGGGCGTGACCTCGCCCCATGACATGTCATCGACGCCGGATGCTTCCTCCGCCGTACCCATCGCTCGCTCCGCCCCTTCGTCTCCGCCTCCTGGCCGGACGAACACCATACCCCGAAGCTGAGCAAGCGCTTAGAACGGGCTCACAGCTTCTGGAACGGGTCGTGCTCCGCCAGCAGCTTCTCCAGCCGGGCCTGGTCCACCCGGCTGACGATCTGTCCAGCCTCCTGCTTGTCACGGACGACCTTGGCCAGGGTGAAGGACGAGGTCGTGAGAAAGAGCACGGCGATACCGAGGAAGGCGCGCACCCAGGCGTCGGCGTCCAGGTAGACGATGCCCAGGGCGACCGCCGCGAGGGCGACGGCGAAGGAGATCACGGCCTGGGAGTAGTAGGCAGTCGTGTTCTGCTGCTTGATCTGCGTGTCACTCATGGAGCCAGCATCGGCGAACGTGACAGGCGCCACATCCGTACGGGTACTCAGACGAACAGCTCAGATACCGGTGGCTTCGACGGGGGCGGGGCTCAGAACGCGGAGACCCCGGTCAGCGCACGGCCGATGATCAGCTTCTGTATCTGGCTGGTGCCCTCGTACAGCGTCATCACCCGGGCGTCGCGCACCAGCTTGCCCACCGGGTACTCGTCGATATAGCCGTAGCCGCCGAAGACCTGGAGCGCGTTGTTCGCCGCCCGCACCGCGGCCTCGGAGGCGAACAGCTTCGCCTTGGACGCGGCCGTGGCGAAGTCCTCGCCCCGGTCGATGAGATCGGCCACCCGCCAGGTCAGCAGCCGTGCCGCGTCCACGTCGACGGCGATATCGCTGATCAGCTCCTGCACGAGCTGGTACGAGGCGATCGGCTTGCCGAACTGCTCGCGCTGCCCCGCGTAGCCGACAGCCGCGTCCAGCGCGGCCTGGGCGATGCCGACACACCCGGCGGCCACCGACATCCGGCCTTTGGCCAGCGCGGACATGGCGATCGAGAAGCCCTTCCCCTCCGGGCCGAGCAGCGCCGACGCGGGGACGTGGACATCCTGGAGGACCAGTTCGGCGGTGGCCTGACCACGCAGTCCGAGCTTGCCGTGGATGGGGCGGCGGGTCAGCCCCGGCGTGTCCGCGGGCACCAGGAAGGCCGATACTCCCCGGTGCCCAGGCCTGTCGTCGGTGCGGGCGAAGAGCAGCACGACATCGGCCCAGGTGCCGTTGGTGATGAACATCTTGGAACCGTTGAGGACATAGGAGTCGCCGTCCGCTACGGCCCTGGTGGTGAGGCTTCCGGCGTCGGACCCGGTGCCGGGCTCGGTGAGCCCGAAACAGCCGAGAGCTTCCCCCGAGGTCAGGCGTGGCAGCCAGTGCCGCTTCTGCTCCTCGCTCCCCCAGGCCGCGATGGTCTTGGTGACCAGCCCGAGGGAGACGGAGACGATCCCGCGCACCGACGAGTCACCGCGCCCGAGTTCCTCGGTGACCAGGCAGTACGCGAGGTGGTCACCGCCCGAGCCGCCGTACCGCTCGTCGATCGTGAGTCCCAGGAAGCCGATGGCGCCCAGCTTCCCCACGATGGCCCGGTCGACGTCCTCGGCCCGGTCCCACGCGGTGGCATAGGGCGTGACCTCGCGCCCGACGAAGTCGCGGGCAAGCTTCCGGACGGCCTCGTGCTCCTCGCCGAGCTTCAGATCCACCGGGCACTCCCCACTTTTAACTAACACTGCTAGTTTCTTGCTGGCAGGCCTACTATGTGCCGCATGGCCCGACCGCGCAAGCCCCTGCTCAGCAGAGATCGCATCGTCGCGGCAGCGAGCGCGCTGGTGGACGCCGAAGGGCTGGACGCCGTCTCCACGCGTCGACTCGCCGCCGAGCTGGGGGTCAGCGGCCCCTCGCTCTACAACCACTTCCGCAACAAGGACGAGATCCTCGACGCGGTCGCCGACGCCGTCAGCGCCAAGGTGGACCTGTCGATGTTCGACGCCTCGGACGGCCGGGACTGGCGCACCGCGCTGTACGACTGGGCCCTCTCCTACCGCGCGGCCCTCACCGAGCACCCCAACATCGTCCCGGTACTGGCCCGCGGCCCCGGCCGAAGGCCCGCCGGGCTCAAAGTCGCCGACACCGTCTTCGGCGCGATGGTCCGGTGCGGCTGGCCGCCGTCCCAGGCCACCCATATCGGCGCACTGATGCGGTACTTCATCACCGGTTCGGCACTGGGCTCCTTCGCCCGCGGTTTCGTCGACGACGAGGCGGCGTACGACCCCGCCGACTACCCTCACCTCGGCCAGGCCCACCTGCTCGCCGACCGGCAGCGGCAGGTGGACGAAGGGGCGTTCGCGACGGGGTTGCGGGCGCTGCTGGACGGGCTGTCGGTGCAGTACGCGCTGCGGAACGAGCGAAGCGGGACCGGGGCACGGGGGACGTCCACATCGAGGGGCACACAGGACGCAACGGGCTGCTGATCACCGCCACGCCGGCCGACGCCGCCGAGCGGGCACGCCAGGCCCCTCGGCCACCTGACGCGTACAAGGGCGGGCGCGGTAGGGGCGTACCGCGCCCGTGTCCTCGGACTCAGAGCACGATCAGTGCCCTGGCACCGCGTCCGGCGACCATGTTGTCGAACGCGGCCGGGATGCCGTCCAAACCGATCCGCTCGCTGACCAGAACGCTCAGGTCGAGCCGACCGGCGCGGATGTGCTCCGCCAGCACCGGGAGGTCACGCGCCGGATCGGAGTTCCCGTAGACGCAGCCCGAGAGGGTCCTGCCCCAGTGGAAGATCTCCAGGGCGTTGAAGGTGACCTGCTGGTCCTTGCCGCCGATGCCGACGACCGTCGTACGGCCGCCACGCCGGGTGGAGTCCCACGCGGTACGGATCGTCTCCGGGCGGCCCACGCACTCGATGGCCACGTCCGCGCCCTGACCAGCGGTCAGCTTGCGGATGTCCCGCGCGGTGGTGTCGGAGGCGACGACGTATTCGGTGGCACCGGCGCGGCGGGCCAGCTCCTCCTTCTCCGGGGAGACGTCCACGGCGATGATCGTGGAAGCACCGGCGATCCGGGCGGACTGGAGGGTCGCGAGTCCGACGCCGCCGACGCCGAACACGACCACCGACTCGCCCTCCCGGACCCGGGCGCTGTGGTGCACGGCGCCGTAGCCGGTGAGCACAGCGCAGCCGAGGAGCGCGGCATCGGTGAGGGGCACACCGTCCGGTACCGGCAGGACGCAGTTGCCGGCGACGACGGTCTCCTCGGCGAAGGCGGCGACGTTCAGGCCTGGGTGGAGTTCGGTGCCGTCCTCGGCGACAGCGTGCACCCTGCCGGTGCCGGTGAGTGCGTCGGAGCAGAGCCAGACCTCGCCGATCGAGCAGTGGTGACACTTCCCGCAGGACGGCGCCCAGTTGAGGACCACGTCGTCGCCGGGCGCCACATGGGTGACGCCCTCGCCGACGGACACGACCGTGCCCGCTCCCTCATGGCCGAGCACCGCGGGCACCGGCACCCGCATGGTGCCGTTGGACAGGGACAGATCGGAATGGCAGACCCCGGCGGCGGCGATACGGACCCTCACCTGGCCGGGGCCGGGCTCGGGGAGCTCGATCCTGGTGATCTCCAGGGGGGAGCCGATGGCGGGCAGGACGGCGGCGCGGACCACGCTCCACACTCCTCGGTGGTTTTCAGAACTGAACAGAACCAGTGGAACCGATGGAACAGGTCAGAACTGGAGGGACTTGGTGTGCAGGTACTCGGCGAGACCGTGCGGGCCGAGTTCACGGCCGATGCCCGACTGCTTGTAACCGCCGAACGGCGCCAGCGGGTTGAAGCGACCGCCGTTGATGTCGACCTGCCCGGTGTCCATCCGGCGGGCGAACGCGACGGCTTCGTCCCGCTCCCCCCACACCGCGCCGGCCAGACCGTACACGGTGCCGTTGGCGATCCGCAGCGCGTCGTCCTCGTCCTCGTACCGCAGGATCGAGACCACCGGGCCGAAGATCTCCTCCTGGGCGATCGTCATCTCGGGCGTGACATCGGCGAAGACGGTCGGCGCGACGAAGTACCCGGTCTCGTGCGGGGCTTCGGGACCGCCGGCGACCAGCCGGGCGCCTTCGGCTATGCCCTGCTCGATGTAGGCGCGCACCCGCTGCTGCTGCTTGGCGTTGACGAGCGGGCCGACGCGCTCGCCGGGTACGTACTTGGCGACGGCCTCCGCGGCGAGCGCCACGGCCTGGTCGTACTGGTCGGTGTGGACCAGCACGCGGGTCCAGGCGCTGCACGTCTGGCCGGAGTTGGACATGACGTTGGCGATGCCGACGTTCACGGCCTTGGCGAGGTCGGCGCTCGGGAGGATCACGTTGGCGGACTTTCCACCGAGCTCCAGGGCCACGCGCTTGACTGCGGCGCCCGCGATCGCGCCGATCTGCCGGCCGACGGCGGTGGAGCCGGTGAAGGACACCAGGTCCACTCCGGGGTGTTCGGCGAGTGCCTGTCCCGCGACCGGGCCGAGCCCCGTGACCAGGTTGAACACTCCTGCCGGCAGACCCGCCTCATGGACCGCCTCGGCGAACAGCTGCGCGGTCAGCGGGGTGTCCTCGGCCGGCTTCAGCACGATCGTGCAGCCAGCCGCCAGCGCCGGGGCGACCTTGGCCACGATCTGGTGCAGCGGGTAGTTCCAGGGCGTGATGGCGCCGACGACACCCAACGGCTCGAGCAGCACGGTGGAGTTGCCGATCCGTTCCTCGAACGAGTACGAGGCGGCGAGCTCCGCGTACGAACCCGCGACCAGCACCGGCAGGCCCGCGTGGACGGTCTGGGCGAGCTGTGCGGGCGCACCCAGTTCGGCGGTGACGGTCTCGGCGATCTCGGCCACGCGGGCGGCGAGCGCGTCACGCAGTGCGCCGATGGCGGCCCCGCGCTCGGCGGGCGGGGTCGCGGCCCAGACGGGGAAGGCGGCGCGGGCGGCGCGTACCGCCGCGTCCACGTCCTCGGCGGTACCGGCCGGGACATGCCCGATGACCTGCTCGTCCGCGGGGTTCACCACCGCGATGGTGCCGGTGTCTGCGGCGGGCCGCCAGTTGCCGCCGATGTACATCCCGTCGTGGGCCTTCATCCGCTGTCTCCTTTGGGCGTGGCACGCCGGTGGTGGTGATCCGACGCCCAAACTAGCGGTGTTAGTTTTCCAGCACCAGCGCCCGACCTGCCGGGGATGCTGTGATTCTCCCCCTACCCCCTGGACCGCCCCACCCCACCCCGCTCCTTCCTGTAAGCGGGGTGGGGAGACTCGGGACCACCGGGCATCAGACGCGGGACGGGATCAGGCCGACGTCTGACCGGCCGCGGCCGAGGCCGTTTGCACCTGGCGGGCAGCCGCGGCGGGCGCCGCCGAGATCGAGGCGACCCGGGCCGACTCGCTCATCGGACCCACCTGGACCCGCGACCGGTCGTTCGCGGGCGCCGCCGAGATCGCGGCCGAGGTGGGAGCGGAGGGGCCGGCCGCCGGGGCGCTCTGGGCGACGTGCCCCTTCTCGTCCGGGCTCTTGGCCACCGCCGACCAGGTACGCAGCCGGTGACTCGCGGCCTCGTCCAGACTCACCGGCGCCCCCCGCTGCTCCGCGAGCCGGCTGGCCTCCCGGCCGAGTGCGGCCACGTCGTCCCAGCGCAGCCGCAGGACGACGGACAGCTCGGCCCCGCCGTCAGGGAGTCCGTGGATGATCGGCCCGTCACCTTCAGTCATTGCCACTCCTGTTGTTCGCACTCAGACGTGTCACCGCACCGGTTAGTACGCGGTGACGCCGTGCCGCGTTCAGCACTCACGCGAACAGGAGAACGACCCGTCGAACGGAGGTGGGCGTGTCGGCGGGCGGTGCCCGACCGACTGACGGCGCCTCGACAGGGCCGCCGTGATGCCGTTGACGGGACCGTGTCGCACAGGGAATCCTATTCTTCAGCATAGGATTCATTAGCGGACGCATCGGGAGTGCGCATGAGCGGCAACGGAACGAGCGGCGGCAACAGCACCGAGCAGGCCGGAAAGACCGCCGAAGGGCTGGAGTACCTGACGGGCTTCGGCAACGAACACAGCTCCGAGGCCGTGCCAGGCGCACTACCGCTGGGCCGAAACTCACCGCAGCGGGCCCCGCTCGGCCTCTACGCGGAACAGCTCAGCGGCTCCGCCTTCACCGAGCCGCGCGCCCACAATCGGCGCTCCTGGCTGTACCGGATCAGGCCGTCCGCCGCCCACCCGCCGTTCACCAGGGTCGACAACGGCGCGCTGCGCTCCGCGCCCTTCACGGAGACCGTGGCGGACCCCAACCGGCTCCGCTGGAACCCGCTGCCCGCGCCCGCCCCCGGCACCGACTGGCTGGCCGGCCTGTGGACCCTCGGCGGCAACGGCGACGCCGCCCAGCGCACCGGCATGGCCGTGCACCTCTACCACGCCAACGCCGCCATGGAGCGGCGTGTGTTCAGCGACGCCGACGGCGAGCTGCTGATCGTGCCCGAGCACGGCGGGCTGCTGCTGCGCACCGAGTTCGGCCTGCTCGCGGCCCGTCCGGGCGAGGTGGCGCTGATCCCGCGCGGCGTACGCTTCCGGGTCGAGCTGCTCGACGACACGGCCCGGGGCTATGTCTGCGAGAACTATGGCGCGCCCTTCCAGCTCCCGGACCTGGGGCCGATCGGCGCCAACGGCCTCGCGAACGCACGGGACTTCCGTGCCCCGATCGCCGCGTACGAGGACGTCGAGGGCCCCGTGGAGGTGGTCAACAAGTTCTGCGGCAACCTGTGGGCCGCCACCTATGACCACTCCCCGCTCGATGTGGTGGCCTGGCACGGCAACCATCTGCCGTACGTCTACGACCTGCACCGGTTCAATGTGATCGGCACGATCTCCTACGACCACCCGGACCCGTCGATCTTCACCGTGCTCACCTCGCCGACCGACACCCCGGGGCTCGCGAGCGTGGACTTCGTGGTGTTCGCACCGCGCTGGCTGGTCGGCGAGGACACCTTCCGCCCGCCGTACTTCCACCGCAATGTGATGAGCGAGTACATGGGCCTGATCGAGGGCGCGTACGACGCCAAGACCGCGGGCGAGGGCGGCTTCGTCCCCGGCGGCGGCTCGCTGCACAACATGATGTCCGCGCACGGACCCGACCGGGAGACCTTCGACAAGGCCAGCGCCGCCGAACTGAAGCCGCAGAGGATCGACGACGGCCTCGCGTTCATGTTCGAGACGCGCTGGCCCGTGACAGCTACCCGGCAGGCGGCGGGCGCCGGACATCTGCAACAGGGGTACGACGACGTATGGCAGGGTCTTGAGCGCCACTTCCGGCCGTAGTAGTCGTAGTACTCGTCGTACGGAGATGCCGTGACCGCCTTCGCCCCGGACTCGCTCGTCCTGAACCGCAAGCTGCCGCTGTGGTACCAGGTCTCGCAGTCGCTGCGCGCCTCGATACTGGGGCGCGGGCCGCATGACCCGTTGCGGCTGCCCACCGAGGAGCAGCTCGCCGAGCACTACGGGGTGAGTGTGCTGACCATGCGGCAGGCGCTGAAGGAACTGGAGACCGAGGGGCTGATCAGCAGGCACCGCAGGCGCGGCACGTTCATCGAGCCGGGCGCGCGGCGCAGCGCGCCGCGCCGGCTGCTGGGCTCGATCGACGCGATCGTGGCCCAGCAGTCGGGCGAGCTGACCACGGTACTCGGGCACGGCACCGGCACGGTGCCCGGTGAACTCGCCGAGTTCTTCACGGACGTGGACGAGGTCGTGACGTACCGCAGGCTCCGCCGGGACGGGGACAGCGGCGAGCCCACGAACTGGGCGGAGAACGCGGTACGGCCGGATGTCGCGGCGCTGCTCGATGCCGCCGATCTCGAACGCTGGCCGATGACGAAGGTGCTGCGGGATGTCGTCGGGGTAAGGATCAGCCGGATCACGGACACGGTGGAGGCGAGGCTCGCCGACCCGGAGACCGCCGAGTTGCTCCAGGTGCCGCTGCTGTCGCCGATCCTGCACTACACCGGGGTGACCTACGACGACGAGGGGCGGGTGGTGGATGTGGCGCGCATCCGGTACCGGGGGGACCGGTTCTCGTTCTCGGTGACCGTCGAGGCGGAGTGATCACCGCGATGCTGCTGGACGATCTGATGCCCTGGTCCACCGGACCGCTCAGGCTGGGCCGCGACTGGGTGGTGGCCCCCGACCCGGGGACCTTGCGGGCCCGCTGGGACACGCTGGTCCGGGCCGACGAGGGTGAACGGCGGGCACTCTTCGGGGAGACGCGGGCGCGGACGCTGCACAGCGCTGTCGCCGCTCTGCCCGGACAGTCCACCGGGACCTCTCGGTTGGCCGAGGAGGGCGGGACGTGCCCGGAGCCGGTCCGGATCGTGCACGGGCCTTTCGACCGGCAGTGGGTCGTTCCCGACCACCGCCTGATCGATGTCGCCCGCCCGGAGCTGTGGCGGGTCGCCGACGAGCGGCAGCTCTTCGTCCATGAGCTCGGGCGGGTCCCCGGAACGGCGGGTCCGGGGCTGCTGGTGTCCGCCGTTCTGCCCGACGGCCGCTCCCCTGCCGGGCGGCCGGGGAGGATACGTCCGCTGTACCGGCGGCCGGGCGGGACCGAGCCCAATCTCGCGGCGGGGGTGGTGGCGGCACTGTCCTCGCGTTACGGGCGGCAGGTCGGCGCTGAGGACATCCTCGCCTGGATCATCGCGGCGGGGCAGCCGTCCGCCTCGGCGACCCGTGGGTACGAGGTGCCGCTCTCCCCGGATCCCGGGGTGTGGGAGGACGGAGTGCGGCTGGGGCGGCAGATGGTTCAGATCCAGCTCAGGGGCGCCCGCGGGGCCGAACGGCCCAGGCTGCCCGGTGGCCGGCGGCCTTATGTGCGGGCCTCGCTCCCGGCACGCCCCGAGGCCATCGCGTACGACGCGGACGAGGAGGCCCTGCTGGTCGGCACGGGGCGGATCGCCCCCGTCCCGGCGGAGGCATGGGACTTCACCGTGGCCGGGGTACCGGTGCTCGCGCACTGGTTCGAACGGCGTACGGCTGGGGCGGAGCCAGGCACCCTCGCGGCGGTCGGGCCCGGTGCCTGGACCCAGGAATGGACGTCCGAGCTGCTGGAACTCATCACCGTCCTGGCGCTGCTGGGCCGGCTGGAGGCCCAGCGGCAGACCCTGGCCCAGGCCGTCGCCGCGACCGGCCCGGCCGACTTGGAACTCCCGCCGGTGTCGGAAGCCGCGCGGAAGCCCGCATCGGTGCTGGACCACCACGAGGAGGGCCCGGCCGGGCAGTTCGCGCTGATCTGAGCGCGCCTGAGCGGAGCAGGGATGACAAACGTGGCTGGTACACGGTAGTACGGCTGCCATGAGCCAGCCGCTGCCCCTCGAAGGAATCACCGTCGTCGCGGTCGAACAGGCCGTGGCGGCGCCGTTCGCCACCCGCCAGCTCGCGGACCTCGGAGCCCGGGTGATCAAGATCGAGCGACCGGACGGCGGCGACTTCGCGCGCGCGTACGACACCGCGGCCCAGGGACTCGCCTCGCACTTCGTCTGGTGCAACCGCGGCAAGGAGTCAGTCGCGGTCGATCTCAAGGAACCCCGCGGGGCCGCCGTGGTGCGCCGGCTGATCGCCGGCGCCGATGTGTTCGTACAGAACCTCGCACACGGCGCCGCGGCGCGGCTCGGGCTGGACGCGGCGACGCTGTGCGCGGAGTTCCCGCGGCTTGTGGCGGTGGACATCTCCGGATACGGGGCGGACGGCCCGTACGCCCACAAGCGGGCGTACGACATGCTGGTGCAGTGCGAGGCGGGACTGGTCTCCGTGACCGGGACTCCCGACCAGCCGGTGAAGGCGGGCATCCCGGCGGCGGATGTCGCGGCGGCGATGTACGCGTTCTCGGGAGTGCTCGCCGCGCTGCTGCGGCGCGCGACGAGCGGGCTCGGGGGGCCGGTGGAGATCTCCATGCTGGAGTCGCTCGCCGAATGGATGGGGCACCCCCTGCACCACGGCATGCACGGCGGCACGCCCCCGGCGCGCACGGGCCTGGCGCACGCCGTGATCGCGCCGTATGACGCCTACACCACGGCGGACGGCGGCCAGGTGCTGCTGTCCGTGCAGAACGACCGCGAATGGCGGCGACTCGCGGAACAGGTACTGGAGCGCCCGGAGCTGGGTGAGGACCCCGTCTTCGCGACGAACGCAGCACGCACCGCCAACCGCGCGAAGACCGACGCGGTGGTGGGCGAGGCGCTGGCCCGCCTCGCCACCGACGCGGCGGTCGGCCGCCTGGAGGCGGCGGGGATCGCCTGCGCCCGCCTCAACACGGTCGCCGACCTGGCTCACCACCCCCAACTCGAGGCCCGCGCCCGCTGGCGTGAGGTGCCCTCCCCCACGGGCCCGCTGCGCGCGCTCCTGCCCCCGATCAACCTGCCGGGTGGCCCGGAGCTCCGGATGGGCGCGATTCCCGCGCTCGGGGAGCACACGGACGCGGTGCTGCGGGAGGTGGGGCTGAGCGCCCCGGAGATCGCGGACCTCCGGACCTCCGGCGTGGTCCGCTGAGCCCCGTTGCACGGGGTGCGGGGTTTCGCGGTGTACCCCACCCCGCACGGTGGACCGGAGTGTCCGGCCTCAAACGCCGGCCAGGCTGGGTAGTCGGGGCAACCCATGCCCGGGGCACCGGGTGCCGCGGTGCACCCCCACCCCGCACGATGGACCGGCGTGTCCGGCCTCAAACGCCGGCCAGGCCGGGTAGTCAGAGCACCCCGCGCCCGGGGCACCACCGGGTGCGGGCACCCCGTGCGGGGCCGCGGGCCCGCGGATAGACTCCTCGGTTGCCATGCGCGCGAGGTACCACGATTCGCGACGCACTCCACACCGCACGGACGGAGAGTGAGCGATGCGCAGCAATGAGAACCGCGTCACGCAGGTGGGCGAACGGCCGACCATATGACCGTCGTGCCGGACACGCCGACGCTACTCGATCCGCTCCTCGACGCGAGCGCGCCGCCCGCACCGGCGCTGTTCGTCGCGGGAGCCGCCCCCGCCGAGCGGACCCTGCTCGACATCCTGGAGGCGACAGCGGGTCGGTACCCCGAGGCGCCGGCCGTGGATGACGGCAGCGGGGCTCTCACGTACCGCGGTCTCGTCGCGGAGGTGGAGAACCTGCGCCAGCGGCTCGCCGAACGGGGGGTCGGTGCCGGTGACCGGGTGGGCGTGCGCGTGCCGTCCGGGACCGTCGACCTGTACGTGGCCATCCTGGGGGTGCTCGCGAGTGGCGCGGCCTACGTCCCCGTGGACGCGGAGGACCCCGACGAGCGTGCCGAGCTGGTCTTCGGGGAGGCCGCGGTTGTGGCCGTGATCGGGATCGGGCGCGGTATCGCGGTGCGCGGGACGCCAGGCGGGAGGACGGGGCGCAGGCCCGGGCCCGACGACGACGCCTGGGTGATCTTCACCTCGGGTTCCACCGGGAAGCCCAAGGGAGTCGCCGTCACTCATCGCAGCGCGGCGGCGTTCGTGGACGCGGAGGCGCGGCTCTTCCTCGCGGGCGCGGCGGCCGATCCACTCGGACCGGGCGACCGGGTGCTCGCGGGACTCTCCGTCGCGTTCGACGCGTCCTGTGAGGAGATGTGGCTGGCCTGGCGGCACGGTGGGTGTCTGGTACCCGCGCCGCGCTCTCTCGTACGGACGGGAGTCGACCTGGGGCCCTGGCTGGTCGAGCAGCGTGTCACCGTGGTGTCGACGGTGCCCACGCTCGCCGCGCTGTGGCCGGTGGAGGCGCTGGACCAGGTGCGGCTGCTGATCTTCGGCGGTGAGGCCTGCCCGCCCGAGCTGGCGGAGCGGACGGCCGTGCCGGGACGCGAGGTATGGAACACCTACGGCCCGACGGAGGCCACCGTCGTCGCCTGCGCCGCCCCGCTGACCGGGACGGGCCCGGTGCGTATCGGGCTGCCACTGGACGGCTGGGAGCTCGCGGTCGTGGACGACCGCGGCGGGCTGGCACCGATGGGCGCGACCGGCGAGCTGGTGATCGGCGGGGTCGGTCTCGCCCGGTATCTGGACGCCGGCAAGGACGCGGGCAAGTACGCCCCACTGCCCGCGCTCGGCTGGGACCGCGCCTACCGCAGTGGCGATCTGGTGCGTGCCGAGCCCGCGGGGCTGGTCTTCGTCGGCCGGGCGGACGAGCAGGTCAAGCTGGGTGGTCGCCGTATCGAGTTGGGCGAGATCGACGCGGCCCTCCAGGCGCTCCCTGGCGTGGCGGGTGCCGCGGCGGCCGTCCGCACCACGACCGCGGGCCACCAGCTGCTGGTGGGCTACGTGGTGCCGCACGGCACCGAAGCCACGCTCGACACCGACGCCACGCTCAACACCGACGTCGGCTTTGACGCGGCTGACGCAGTGGCGCGGCTGCGCAAGGAGCTGCCCGCCGCGCTTGTGCCCGTCATCGCCGTCGTCACCGCACTGCCCACACGTACGTCGGGAAAGGTGGACCGGGACGCGTTGCCGTGGCCCCTGCCGGACAGCGGCGTCCCGAGCGCGGCCGGATTGAGCGAGACCGAGGCATGGCTGGCCGCGCAGTGGCGCGAGTTGCTCGGGGCACCGGTCGGCGGACCCGGGGCCGACTTCTTCGTGAGCGGCGGCGGCAGCCTCGCCGCCGCTCAGCTGGTCTCGCGGATCCGCGAGCGCTACGGCACCGGTTCGGTAGGCGACATCTACCGGAACCCGACTCTCGGGGCGCTGGCGGGCACTCTGGAGGCGGCGTCCGGGCGCGGTACGAAAGTCCGCGATGTGCGCCCGGTGGCGCTGCGCACGGGCCTCGCGCAACTGCTGCTGATGCTGCCGCTGATGAGTGTCCTGGGCCTGCGCTGGGCGGTGGTCGCCGCCGCCGTGAACAACGTCGTCGGGTCACCCTGGGCCCCTGCGGTGTCCTGGTGGTGGGTGGCCGTCGGCTGGCTGCTCGTGGTCAGCCCGCCGGGGCGGATCGTGATCGCGGCGGGTGGGGCCCGGTTGCTGCTGCGCGGTCTGCGGCCCGGCACGTACGCCCGAGGTGGCCGTACGCATCTGCGGCTGTGGACGGCGGAGCGGCTCGCCGAGCTCAGCGGAGCGACCGGGCTCGCCGGTTCCTGGCTCACGTACTACGCGCGGGCGCTCGGCGTGCGGGTCGGGGACGACGTCGATCTGCACGCCCTGCCACCCGTGACCGGGATGCTGCGGCTCGGCAAGGGCTGTGCGGTTGAGCCTGAGGTGGACCTGTCGGGCCACTGGCTGGACGGCGACCGGCTGCATATCGGCACGCTGCGGATCGGGGCGGGTGCTGTCGTCGGTGCGCGCAGCACGCTGTTCCCCGGTGCGCGTATCGGCAAGCGGGCGGAGGTGGCGGCCGGCTCCGGGGTGACCGGGGCCGTCCCCGGCGGCGAGCGCTGGGCGGGGGCCCCGGCGTCGAAGCAGGGCAGGGCGGGACGGGGCCTGCCGGGTGGACGTCCGGGGCGGCGCCGCCGCTGGACCGCCGTCTATTCGGTGTCGTCGCTGCTCATCGGACTGCTGCCCGCTGTCGCGGCGCTGCCGGGTCTGCTGGTCATCGGCGACTTCCTGCACGGCGCCGACGGACCCGGGGACGCGCTGGCGGCGGCACTGGCCGCGGTACCGCTGGCGACGCTGGTCGCGATGGCCGCGTACGCGGTGCTGATCGTGACCGGCGTCCGTCTGCTGGGGATCGGGCTGTGCGAGGGCCACCATCCGGTGCACGGCCGGGTCGCCTGGCAGGCGTGGGCGACCGAGCGGCTGATGGACATGGCGCGGGTACATCTCTTCCCGCTGTACGCCAGTCTGTTCACGCCCGTGTGGCTGCGCGCGCTCGGTATGCGGATCGGGCGCGGGGTCGAGGCGTCTACCGTGCTGGCCCTGCCGACCATGACGACGGTCGGCGACGGAGCGTTCCTGGCCGACGACACCATGGTCGCGTCATACGAGCTCGGCGGCGGCTGGCTGCGTCTCGCCGAGGCACGGGTCGGCAAGCGCGCCTTCCTCGGCAATTCCGGGATGGCCGCGGCAGGCCGCAGGGTGCCCAAGCGGGGCCTGGTGGGTGTGCTGTCGGCAGCCCCCAAGCGGGCCAAGGCCGGCTCCTCCTGGCTCGGCATGCCGCCGATGAGGCTGCCCCGGGCAGCCGAGGACGGCGACCAGAGCCGCACCTTCGCCCCGCCGCTGCGGCTGCGGCTGGCGCGTGCCGCCGTGGAGCTGTGCCGGGTGGTTCCGGTGATGTGCGGGGTGGCGCTGGCCGTCCTCGCGCTCGCCGCGTTCGCCTTGGTCGCCGGGCACTTCGGGGCCGTCGTCGCGGTGCTGCTGGGCGGGTTGCTGCTGCTGGTCGCAGGGGTGGCGGCGGCATTGGTCGCGCTGGCCGCGAAGTGGCTGCTGGTGGGCAGGTTCCGGGCGGTTGAGCAGCCGCTGTGGTCGTCGTTCGTGTGGCGCGACGAGCTCGCTGACACGTTCGTCGAGGTGCTGGCGGTGCCCTGGCTGGTGGGCGCCACCACAGGCACCCCGCTGATGAACCTGTGGCTGCGCGGTCTCGGGGCGCGGATCGGCCGGGGCGCCTGGTGTGAGACGTACTGGCTGCCGGAGGCCGATCTCGTCGCGATCGGCCCCGGGGCCAGCGTCAACCGGGGCTGTGTCGTGCAGACCCATCTCTTCCACGACCGGATCATGCGGATGGACAATGTGGTTCTCGGTGCCGGTGCGACACTCGGTCCGCATGGGATCGCGCTGCCCGGTGCGGTGATCGGCGACCGTGCCGCGGTCGGTCCGGCGTCGCTGGTGATGCGCGGGGAGCGGGTCCCCCCGGACACACGGTGGCTGGGCAACCCGATCGCCGCGTGGAAGGCGTGAGCGGCGCGGCGCAGGGCACGACCGAAGGACGCACGACGGTGACGGATTCGTATCTGCCGCAGCACGGCGATGACGGCCATCGGACCACGCGGTACGACCTGGAGCTGGACTATCGTCCGCAGACCGGCCGGCTCAGCGGCCGGGCGGTGATCCACGCCGTGGTGGGGACCATGCGAGCGCTGCCCGAGGTCGTGCTCGATCTCGGGCAGTTCCGACTGACCAGGGTCCTGGTGAACGGAGCCCGGCCGGCGAAGTACACGCATCGCGGCGACAAGCTGCGGATCCGGCCGGCGAAACCGCTGCGCGCGGGCGCGCCCTTCACGGTGGAGGTGCGCTACACGGGGGTCCCCCGTCCCGTACGTACCCGCGACTGGGGCGATCTGGGCTGGGAGTTGCTGGACGAGGGTGCGCTGGTGGCGTCACAGCCGAACGGGTCGCGTTCCTGGTTCCCCTGCAACGACCGCCCGGACGACAAGGCGGCCTACCGGATCACGGTGACCGCCCCGTCCCCGTACACAGTGGTGGCGAACGGGGCGCTCATCGCACGCAGTATCAGTGCCTCCACCACGACCTGGGTGTATGAGCAGCCCGCGCCCATGGCCAGCTATCTGGCGACCGTCCAGATCGGGCCGTACGAGCTGGTGGAGGTGGCGCACGCGGGTGAGGTTCCGCAGCCGGCCGCGGTACCGGGCGCCCTGCTCGGCCGGTTCGAGCGGGACTTCGCGCGGCAGCCGGAGATGATGCTGGTGTTCACGGACCTGTTCGGCCCGTACCCCTTCGACGACTACGCGGTCGTGGTGGTGGACGAGGAACTGGACGTGCCCGTGGAGGCACAGGGCCTGTCGGTCTTCGGCGCCAACCATGTGGACGGCCGCCGGGGAAGCGAGCGGCTGGTCGCGCACGAGCTGGCCCATCAGTGGTTCGGCAACAGTCTGACGGTGGCCGACTGGCGGCATATCTGGCTCAACGAGGGCTTCGCGAAGTACGCCGAGTGGCTGTGGTCCGAGCTGTCCGGCGGGCCTTCCGCCTCGGCGCTGGCGGCCAGGTCGCGGGCGCGACTGGCCATGATGCGGCAGGACATCCGGATCGCCGATCCGGGACTGCGGCGTCTGTTCGACGACCGGGTCTACGAACGGGGCGCCCTCACCCTGCACGCACTGCGCACCGAGATGGGGCACGCGGCGTTCGTGGGGCTGCTGAGGGAGTGGACTGCGGTCCACCGGCACGGGGTGGTGACGACGGAGGCGTTCATCGCCCTGGCGCGGCGACGTTCGGAGCGACCGCTGGACCGGCTGTTCGCCATGTGGCTGTACGAGGCCAAGCTCCCGGCGTTGCCGCTCTAGTGCCGTGTCATCCGGAGTTCGTCCGGGGCGGAACGGTGGGTGCCGACGGGGCTGCCACGGGTGCTGCGCACGGCCTGGGTGGGTGCGTCGCACGACGTGGATGGGTACGGTGCGCGGCCTGGGTGGCGGGCATCGGAGCCGGACGGGCGAGCGGGGGACGGGTGCGCGTGAAGTGGTCACGCGAGCCCGGCTCCGCCTGCCGGCCACCCAGGCCGGAAGCTGCGAGTCTGCCTGACCTAGTGCCGGCGGCTGCCGAACAGCGAGCGCCGCAGCCGGCGCAGCGGCGCGAAGAGCGAGACCCGCGCGCTCCTGCTGGTGTGGGTGTGCGCCACATCGCGCGTCGTCAGCTCGCGCATCAGCGAGGTCGCTTCCGCCGACTCACGCTGCGGGACGGCAGGTCCGCCCAGCACCGCGAGATGGCGGTCGAGACGCGAGCTGGTCGCACTGCTTCCGCATGTGATCGCGGGCACTCGCGCCCTGCTGCGCACCGTTATCTGTTCCATTTCACTCCCCACCCGTACGAGGGCACCCGGCCCGGGCAGGTTAACCCTATCGTCCCGCAGTGACACTCGTGTATCCCGGTCGCGGGATTCACCATCCCTGTACGGGTGTTGACGATTACTCAGCGAATACAACCGATTCCAGGGCGAGTTGGACAGTTCCACGCCACCCTCGATTCATTTTCGATCCACGCCAATCCACCCGGTCTCCTGCCCCGAACACCGGTCAGCAAGCAGGACTGAACCTAGGTCCTCTGGACAGGACGGGATGGACGCGATGACCGCTATGAAGTGGAGCGCGCGAGGGCGCAGGAATCTCGCCGCGCTCGTCTGTGGTGCGCTGGCAGCCGGGGGGCTCGCGGCCTCGGGGGTCACCACCACGCTCGCGCCAGGGGCGGCACACGCCTCCAGCCACCGCGAGGCCCCGTTGATCTCCGGCCAGCCCCAGCTGGACAACACGGACGTATACGCGTTCGTGAGCCCGGACCGGCCGGACACGACCACGATCGTCGCCAACTGGCTGCCGTTCGAGGAACCGGGAGGCGGGCCGAACTTCTACAAGTTCGCCAAGGACGCCCGCTACGAGATCCACATCGACTCGGACGGCGACGCACAGGGCGATCTGCTCTACCGCTGGACCTTCCACGACCAGGTCAAGAACGGTGACACCTTCCTGTACAACACCGGCGCGGTGACCAGCATCGACGACCCCGACCTCAACATCACGCAGACCTACGACCTCGAACTGCTGAAGCTGAAGAAGCAGCGTGTGATCTCGAACACGAAGATCGCCGACCATGTGCCGGTCGCCCCCTCGAACGTGGGCAAAGCGTCCATGCCGGACTACGCGCAGCTGCGCGCCCAGGCCGTGCACCGGATGGAGGACGGCTCCTCGGTGTTCGCGGGCCAGGCCGACGACCCCTTCTTCCTCGATCTGCGCGTCTTCGACCTGCTGTACGGCGGCGATCTCTCGGAGGTCGGCAACGACACGCTCAAGGGCTACAACGTCAACAGCATCGCGCTCCAGGTGCCGACCGAGCACATCCGGGAGTCCGAGGGCCAGCCGGTGGTCGGCATCTGGTCGACCACCTCCCGCAAGAACGCGAGCGGTGATTGGACCCAGGTGTCACGGTTGGGCATGCCGCTCGTCAACGAGGTCGTCATCCCGGTGAAGGCGAAGGACAAGTTCAACGCCTCGTCGCCGTGGAACGACGCGGAGTTCCTCCCGTTCGTCACCGAACCCGAGCTGCCGAAGCTCATCGAGTCCATCTACAAGATCAAGGCTCCCGCGACCCCGCGCGACGACCTGGTGTCGGTGTTCCTGACCGGCGTCAAGGACCTCAACCAGCCGCCGAACGTCACGCCCGCCGAGGCGCTGCGGCTCAACACCTCGATCCCGCCCACCCATGAGCCCAAGCGCCTCGGGGTGCTCGACGGCGACAAGGCTGGCTTCCCCAACGGGCGGCGGCTGACGGACGATGTGATCGACATCTCCCTCCAGGTGGTCGAGGGCGAACTGCTCGGCCAGAAGAACGACCTGGGTGACGCGGTGAACGCGAACGACCAGGGCTTCGAGAAGAAGTTCCCGTATGTGGCACTGCCGACGTCCGGCTCCCGCGGCCCGGTCGCCGAGGGCAACGGCGCAGAGAGCCAGCTGAAGGGCGGAGCCTCGGACCTGTCGGTGGCGGCGGGCGGCGACAGCAAGCTCGTGGTCACGTCCCTGCTCTCCGCGGGCGCCGGAGCTGTCCTGGTGGCCCTGGGTCTCGGCTGGTCGCGGATGCGTCGGCGCAGCAGGGGCATGCTGTGACGCTCGGTCAGCGGCGCGCTCGTGCGGGGCGGCTCGCGGCCGGGGTGGCGGGGCTCGCGCTCCTGCTGACGGCCGTGGGAGCCGTCGTCGGCGGCGAGGGCGGCCGGGACGGCGTACCCGCCGTC
>NZ_JBHXFA010000040.1:27502-47880 GCF_042724175.1 Streptomyces sp. NPDC127084 | reverse complement strand
CGCCCGGCGCGGCCGGGCGGCCGGGGCCCCCGCGCCGCCGCGCGGCGCGGCGCCCGCCGCCTACTCGCGCGCCGCAGCAGGCGCGGCATCCCCGCCGTCGTCGTCTGCGGCCCGTACTGGAGGGACAGCGGGCTCCCGGACCTCCCGTACTGCGTCCCTCCCGTCTTCGTGGAGGACGAGTGCGGTGCCGAGGCAGTGCTGACCGCACTCACCCGGGTCGGCCTCGGCGAGCGCTGCGCCTCGTGACCACCACGAACGAGTACGCGCTCATCAATGTCGCCGTCCTCGCGCAGGCTCTCGACTGATTGAGGAGTCCTTGCCCTGCGATAACGGCGATACGTTCGACGTGGTCGCGTAGCCGGGCGAGCTCCGTGGCCTGCTGTCGGCCTGCCGCGACCGCGGACAGGGCGGCGATGACGGTTTCTGGTGGTCGTTGGGGTCCAGCACCTTGGCGGCACGGCGGAGCAGAGCGGCAGCCACGCTCACAACGTGGTCGGCGCGTGCACATCAGACAGCACTGGACAACTCATCCAAGGCGTTTCCGAGCTCTTCAAGCAGCCGCTCGGCTTGGGCCTCGGACATCCCGTCCGCACGTCTGCTCACTACTAGTTCCCAAGCGCCATTGGGTTGGGGCAGCGCCTCGATCATCAACTCGAAACCAGTATGAGGAGGCCGGATACGCAGCGGTTCCACGTCCACCCCTTCGCCGAGGCGCACCCGCGGAGGCTCGCACTGCAGGATCACCCATGCCTGGAACCACGGGTGCCGATCCCGTGCGGGCTTCAAGACCCGCACCAGTTCGTCGAACGGCGTGCGCGCGTGCTGAAAGGCCGACACGACGGTCTGGGTGCAGGTGTCCAGGAGATCGGCCGCGTCTCGGGCGGGGACGTGCATCAACGGAATCGACAGGGAGTTGATGAAACAGCCGATGGTCGATTCCAGCTCGGGGGTGTGGCGTCCGGTCGACACGGTGCCCAGACACAGGTCCTCGACGTCGAACACCTGGGAGAGGGATCTGGCGGCCGCTGCCAGCAGCACGGACACCGATGGGCCGCCGAACGTGTCTGCCATGCGGGTGAGCCGGGTGACCTCCTCGGGGGACACCCGAAGGACGGACTCGACGCGGCGGCCCTGTGCGGCCGTTGAGAGGTGCGGAAGGAACGCTCGGGGCGTCTCCTTCAGCGCCTCCCGCCAGTACGGCAGATCGTGATCGAGCCAGGAGTCGAGCTGGTCCCTTTCCCACGTGCTGTAATCGGCGTAGGTGACGTGTGGCGGCTCGGCCAGGGGGGCGTTGCCTTCCATGGCGGCGGCGAGGTCCTCCATGAACAGGCTTTCCGACCACCCGTCGAAGGCCAGGTGGTGCAGGCGTATGCAGAACAGATGCGTCCGCTCGTCCACGCGGCACAGCCGCAGCCGCAGCGACGGCTCCGCCTCCAGGTCCGTGGGTTTGCCCCACCAGTCCGCGGAGACCACTTCGGCGAGCTCTCGCAGGTCCCCCTCCTCCGCGTGGTGCGGGGCGGTGGTGTGCTCCAAGGGCACGACGGCGTCGTCCGTGGGCAGGGTGCGCTGTACCGCTCCGTTGCCTACGTAGGGGTAAACGGTCCGCAGCACTGGATGCCGCGCGACCACCCAGCTCAGGGCCGCCTCGAAACGGTGGGTGTCCAAGGGACCCCTCAGGGCATAGGCGAGCACGATCAAGTTGTCGGCGTCGCCCGGGGTGAACTCCTCGGAGATCCAGAACCGTTCCTGGGCCCGGGACAAAGGTGAGTCGCCGTGGCCGACGCCCAGCGATTCGAGGCCGGCGTCCGCCAGTCGTTCCCGGTCGCCGCTCAAGGCCAACAGCTTGTCAAGGGTCCGCTGCCGGTACACGTCGGCCGCCGTGATGTGGGCTCCCGTGTGGGAGGTGATCCGGGAGGCGAGGCGTACCGCGTCCAAGGAGGTGAGCCCGGCGTGGAAGAGGTCCTCGTGCGATGCAGTGGACGGACGGCCGAGAAGTTCTCCGACCTCGTTGAGCAACTGGTGGGCCACCGGCAGGGAAGAACTGTCCGCGGCGCGGGTGGCGGGGTCGGGCACCGAAGCGGCATCTTGTTCGAGCAGGGCACGAACCGCCGCGTAGTCGGTTTTGCCGGTGACACTCAGCGGAAGTTGGGGCAGATGGAGAAGCCGGGTCGGCACCATCGCGCCGAGCAGGGTGCGGGCCGCGACGTTGCGCAGTTCCCGCGGGTCCAGGGGGGCGCCGTCCAGCGTGGTGTAGGCGCAGGCCGTTTCGGGCCGCCCGGGCGTGGTCTCGATGCGCAGTACACAACTGGAGGCGACGGTGGGGTGCGATTCCAGGGCCTTCTCGACCTCTCCGGGGGCGATGCGCACGCCGCGGACCTTGAACTCGCGGTCGGCGCGGCCGCGGTAACGGTAGTTGCCGTCTTCGGCGAGGATGCCCAGGTCTCCCGTGCGGTAGTAGCGGACACCGTCCAGCTCGAAGAAGGCGTTCGCCGTGGCCTCGGGGTCCGCCAGGTAGCGCAGGGCGAGGCCGTCGCCCGAGATGGCGATCTCCCCGATGTCGCCGGCGTTCGTGCGGCCTCCGGAGGAGTTCACCAGGACCACGCTGGTCCGGGGCACCGGCCGGCCAATAGGAATCTCGGTGGCCGTCTCGACGACGTCCTGGGGCCGCACGACGTGGGTGGTGGCGAAGATGGTGCTTTCTGCGGGCCCGTATCCGTTCACGATGTGCAGGTCGGGACGGGCTTCCATGACCCGGCGGACATGCGCAGGCGAGACGCGTTCGCCACCGACGAGCAGCAGCCGGATGCCGTGGAAGGCGGCGGTGTCCTCCTCGACGAGTACGTTGAACAGCGAACTTGTCAGCCACAGGCTGTTCACCCCTCGCCGCACCGCTTTGCGCAAGGTGGCCGCGTCCAGGGCGTGATGCCCCTGGTCGAGCAGGACGCAGCAACCGCCGTTCAACAACGGGGCCCACAGCTCCAAGGACAGCCCGTCCCAGGGCAGGGGCGCCGACTGGAGGAACACACTGCTGGCGTCCAGGGGAATGGACGGGCAGCCGACCAGAGTGCGAATGGTGCCGCGATGCGGTGACATTACGCCCTTCGGCTGCCCGGTGGAGCCGGAGGTGAAGAAGACACACGCCGCCTTGGTGCCGTCATCGAGGGGGCGCAGCGAGACGGGCTCTGCCGCCCCGGCCGCCAAGCGCGCGAAGTTGTCCTCCGACACAATCAGGGATGCGCCGGACCGCCGGGTGATCAGGTCGGTGCGGGCAGCGGGCCAAGCGGTGTCGATGGCGATGTAGGTCGCCCCCGCCTCGAGGACGGCCAGGAGCGCCACGACCAGCTCCGGTGAGCGCTCCATGCGCACGGGAACACAGTCTCCGTGCCTCACGCCTGCCGAGTGGAGCCCCTCCGCCATGGTGACGGCCCGCTGCCGCAGTTGCGCATAGGTGAAGGCACGGTCGCCCTGGCGAAGGGCGATCGCCTCAGGTCTGTGCTCGGCATGGTGGGCGATGACGCGCTCGATGCGTTCACCAAGTGCATAGGGGTTATGCGTATCCATGGGGGCAATACTCTTTCAGCTAAAACACGCGCGAGGCTTTGCTGTGACAGGCAATCACACTCGGGTGTCGTCGAAATAGGTACGGCGCGACGCGATCAGGACGCTACCCGCTTCCTCGATCAGGTCGAAGAAATCACTGAAGAAAAGATCGGCCCGTGAACCGTCGCGGAGGATACCGGTGAAACGTCCTTCGACCGCCACTCTCCGGTCGGAGTGGAAAAGCGCTTCGACGGAATGTCGGCCCTCTGTGATGATTCGGCGGCTCCGGTAGAACTCGCGGAATTCTACTATTCCGTCGATTACGGGGTACCCCGGCCGCTTGTAGCGGATCGAGGGGTGGAACAGGTCGAAAAGCGCTGGGTCCTGGCCGTCGACGTACTCGTAGTACCGGCGGACCACTTCCTCCGCCGTGCTGCCAGGGGCTGTCATATCGAGGTGTACCTGTCCTCGGTTCGTCGATGGGGCCGGCCGTCCGATACATCTCTCCCGCTGGTGGGGGAGTTCGGTGCCGGAGGGGGACGGCTGGGCCGGAATCATGGGTGCTGCGCGCCCCGAGGCAGCACCGGAGCGGTCCCACGGCCGGCTTCCAGGACCGTCCGTGTTCGTCGGGACCGCCGTATGCGCGGTGCTTCCTCAGGGGAGCGACTGGCCGGCTCCTAGCCGAGCTTCCAGGACGGTCGCAGGGCGGCGATCTCCGAACGCACCAGATCAAGGCCGCGGGTCAAGTTCTTCTCCAGCGGTGCGTCCTCGACGGCGTGGACGCACCACCCCCACTTCTGCGCGAAATCACGGTATCGACCGGCCGAATCGCTCTGCAGTCGGACGAATCCGTCCTGCCCCGTCTCGCCGGTGGTTCGCAGGTCCTCCAGAACCCCGACCCGGCCCGACTGCTTCAACCGCCATTCGTGGGCGAGGGTAACTGGGCCGTCGACCAGGACTCCGAGGTCGGGACGGAGCGACGCGCCGCCGAAAAATTCCTCGATGGGGGCGAAGAGCGATTCGATCTCGCGCACGCTGTAACGGCCGCCGGCCGAGTTCTTGGAGAGCTCCAAGGCGAGCAGGTATTCCTTGAGGACGTGCTTGTAGGGGTAGGTCTCCTGAATGACCACCTCGCCGCGTTCCACAGCGGGCCTGATGACCTCGGAGTTCAGGACGATGTTTCCGGCGAACTCTACGATCATCGCTGCCAGGGGGCCGCTCGGGGAGGAGGCCGAAGCCTTGAGGTCACCGAGCGAGTCCTCTGCGTTCGAGTCGCGCCACTCCTCGTAGCGCTCCGGAAGGGAGACGTGACCGCCACCATCCATGGCGCCGCCGAAGATCAGCCTGAACGTGTCCATCCACAACGTCCGGAGTGCTTCCTGTGGCCAGACTGGAAGATCGGCGTCGAGGCTGCTGCGCCAGGAGACGACCGTGACCTCGCGGCCCCGCTCGCGCAGCTCCTCGGCCAGACTCTCGGCCAGCGTTGTCTTGCCTATTCCGTCGATCCCCAGAAACGAGATGTAAAGCCCACGCTCGTCCGCCTTCAACGCTTGCTCCCCATATAAACCACGTGCTCGCCGAGCGGGTCGTACGCCAACCCGCGTGCGTTGCCGTGAAGTTCCATCTTCTCGAATCCGGCCTCTTCCAGGAGCCCCAGCATCTCGTGGACCGAGTAGAGCCGGTAGTCGAGAGACCCGACTCCATGGGACCGGTCACGCTCGTGGTAGCTGAAGGTCATGAACCGTCTGCTCGTTCGGGGGTCGAAAACGTAACGCTTCTCGATGCGCTGACCAGAAGAGGTGATCTCTTCCGATACGGATTCCTCGAAAGTGCGGGGTGCGTCACGGTTCTGGATCTCCAGGACGAGCACGCCCTGGGGCCGCAGCGAGCGCGCGACGCGGGCCAGGACCTCGCGGTTGACAGCGTCGGAGTGGTAGCCGAACGAGGTGAACAGGCTGATGACACCGTCGAACCGGCTCTCGTCCTCCAGCTCGGTGTCGGACATGCATCGCCAGTCGATCTCCACGCCGGCTTCGGCGCTTCGCTTCCGGGCGACCTCGAGGTAGTCCGGGTTGCTGTCCAGACCCGTTACGGACTTCCCCATGCTCGCCAGTGGAATCGCGACCCGTCCCCGGCCGCATCCGAGGTCCAGAATGCGTTCGCCCGGTATCTGTTCGGCTATCCAGCGGGCCTCCGTCTCCGACCGTGAAAGCTTACTGTCGAGCTTTGCTTCCGCGAATTGCTCCGAGAAGAACTCACTGGTGGTGGCGTCCATGTGTATTCCCTCCCTCCCGGTTGACGGCTTCCGCCGCGTCACCGATGGCGTCGATGTATTGCGCGATCAACCGCTCGGCCGGCTCATGCAGGTGCTTGTCCGGGAAGCTGATGGTCGCTTCGTAGAGTGTGGTGGCACCAGGAAGGTCCTGGTGGGGCTCCACCGTCTGGCGAATTCTGCGGGCGATGGGGTCGGCGGACTGCCCGTCGCCGTCGCCGCCGAACGGCCAGAGCTGGTGCAGCGGGCGTGTGGTGGGCACCGCGACGGCCACTCCACGCTCCCTCAGCATCTTCACGAAGCGGTCGATCGGGAAACCGCCCAGCTCCTCGGGCCGGTAGCGGACCTTGTATCCGTACCAGCCGCCTCTGGTGCAGTCCTCCGGCGTCTCGGGCAGGCTCAAGAAGCTGAAGGCGCGCAGCGATTCGGTCAGTCCGCCGAGAACCTCGGTTCGCACCTTGACCCTCTCCTCCAGGGTGGAGGAGTGGTCCAGCGCGAGCTCCGCCGCGAGGGGATGCATGCGGAGGTTGCTGCCGAACCCCATTCCGGTTGTCACCCACGCCTGCGAGTCCTGGGGGATCTCCTCCTGGGCCCTCTCGTGAGCATGGCCGAAGCACAGTGACTTCTCGTGGAGGTCTGTCCGATCGGTGAGGACGAGGCCGCCCATGCCACCGGAGATCGTCTTCTGCCCTCCCAGGCTGAAGCAGCCGACATCGCCGATCGTGCCGACGTACCGGCCCTTGTACGTCGCACCGTGCGCCTGGGCGGCGTCCTCCACTACGGACAGCCTGTGCTGCCGCGCGATGCGCATCACTTCGTCCATGTCGGCCGGCAGACCGAACATGTGGGTGACGACCACCGCTCTGGTCCGGCTGGTGACGCGGGATTCCAGATCGCCGGTGTCGGCGCGGGCGGTGACGGGGTCGCAGTCGTAGAGGACCGGCCTGACGCCCATCTGGAACAAAGGGGTGCACGTCGCGTGGAAGGTGTAGGTCGGGACCAGGACCTCGTCCCCGGGCTCAAGGCCGAGGGAGAAGAACGCGGAAGCCAGAGCCGCCGTCCCGCTGCTGACCGCGAGAGCATGACGCACGCCGAAGTATTCGGCGGCCCAGTCCTCCAGGTCGTTGATCGAGTGGTGCCGACCGAACGCGTAGACGTCTCCCGACTCGATCTGCCGGCTCACCCGGCCGCGTACCTGGTCCGAATACCAAGGCCAGGCCCGGGGGAGGGGCTCAGTCACGATCACAGGTTTGGAGGACGCCAGGGCGTTCGGGGGCGATGCATCAGTCACGACGGAATCCTTAACGTGCAAAGCTGACGGGAAGACCACCGTCGACGGCAATCACGGAACCGGTCGTGGCCCTGCTCAGAGGTGACAGAAGGAACATGATCGCGTTGGACACATCGACCGGCGAAACCCGGACGCCAAGCATCGTTCGATTCGCGTAGAACTTGGGCAGCTCTTCGGTGCTGACATTATGGTGCAGCGCCTTCTCCTGCATGAGGTCTTCGTTCCAGAACTTCGATCCATCAAAGACGGCACCGGGGTTCACCGTGTTGGCCCGGATTCCGTACGGTGCGCCTTCCATGGCGAGGATCCTCGCCATCTGAAGAACGCCGCCCTTCGCGATCGGGTAGCCGCCGAAACCCGAACTCGGAGCAACCGCCTGCTTGGACGCGACGTACACCAGAGAGCACTGTTCTTCTGTTCGGAACTCGGCTTTGTGACGAAGAACAGCCTGCGAAAGCGACAGGTGCACGGTGAGATTGCGAGACAGGTCCCGGCCGAACTCGTCGAGGCTCAGATCGCCCAACGCACCGGTGGCGGAGGAGCCGGCGGCGAAAACGACGCCGTCGATCCGGCCCGTCGACTCCAACGCGCGGTCGATCGCGCTCTGCGCGGTCTCGGGGAGGGTGATGTCGCCGAGCACGGTGTGCACCCGGTTGTCCAGCGGCGCGAGCTGGCTGAAGTCGAGGTCGCACACGACGACCGAGCTGCCCTGTTCCAGCAATGCGTTGGCGACATTGAGGCCGATACCGGACCCGCCGCCCGTGATAATGAACGTCTTACCCGCCAGGGAGTATGGATGAGAATTCTTTTGCGCTATGGATGACATAATGACTCTCTGCTCCGCTCGGCATTATTGACCACACTGCTGTGTTGCGTAGTGCGCCATTGGCGCGCCAAATTCTGCAGACGACCAGGTCGAGTGGTCCGCCTTCTGAAATACCAAGCGATATCCCGACGAGATCCAACCCCGAATCGCGTCCCGTGACGGGTGCGAACGCGTGCTGGACAGCGTTCGTGGACAGCTCCTGGCAGCCGGTAGTTCAGCGCTCGCCCGGGGTCTCGGCCCGGGCGCGTACACGCTCGACGAAGTCGGCGAGCCGTGGCGCCTCGAACAAGGCGCGTGCCCCGACCCGCACGCCGATCTCCTCGCGCGTGCGGCGGATGACCTTCGCAACCATCAGCGAATGTCCGCCGAGGTCGAAGAAGTCGTCCTGGGGACCGACGCCGGGGAAACCGAGTTCCTCGGCCCAGATGCCCGCCACCGCCGATTGCAGGGAACCGTCCCCGTGGGGGCCCTCCGAAGCCGGCGCGGCGACGCGGGAGGACTCGCGGGCCTGTTCGAGCAGGGCCTTGCGATCGATCTTGCCATTGGGCGTCAGCGGCATGGAGCCCATGGTCCTCAACTCATTGGGCACCATGTGACCGGGAAGCCGGTCCGCGACGAACGCCCGGAGCTCGTCCGTGCTTGGTCCGTCGGGGAAGACGGTCGCCCACGCAAGGAGCCGGGAGCCGACCGAGCTTCCGGTGTCGGTCGCGACGCAGGCGTCTACGACACCGGGGTGGGCCTTGAGTGCCGCCCCGATCTCGCCCAGTTCGACGCGGTAGCCGCGGACCTTGACCTGCTCGTCCTGCCGTCCCACGTAGAAAAGCCGTCCGTCGGCGTCCGCCCGGGCGAGATCGCCGCTGAGATAGGTCCGACGGTGGTCGTCAGGACCCCAGGCCGTGACGCGGAAGGCGCGCGCGGTGGCTTTGTCGTTGCCGAAGTAGCCACGGGAGAGGCCGGGACCCGAGACCCATATCTCGCCCACCTCGCCGGGTGGGGTCGGTGTGCCGTCCTCGTTCCGCAGTGACACGTCCAGGTCGGGCAGCGGCACACCAATGGGGCTGCCCGCGCCGGCGGCCGCGTCCCGCGCGGTGATGGGGCAGTACGTCACGTGGACCGTCGTCTCGGTGATCCCGTACATGTTCACCACTCGCGGCTGCTCGTCGCCCCGACGGGCGAACCACCCGCTCAGTGTGGCCGGGTCGAGTCGTTCGCCCCCGAGAACGATCAGTCGCAGGCGATCGAGGCGGGCCGGCCGCATCTCGTCGGAGCCGGCCAGTGCGGCCAGGGCCGAAGGCGTCTGGCTCAGTACAGTGACGGCTTCGCGCTCGATCAGGTCGAGCACCTCGTCGGGAGCGCGAGCCTCGTCACCCTCGACGACGACGAGGCGACCGCCGAACAGCAACGCACCCCACATCTCCCATACGGAGAAGTCGAAGGCGTAGGAGTGCAGCATCGTCCACACGTCGTCGGCGCCGAAGTCGTAGAGGGCCGCCGTCCCAGTCATCAGACGCGTGACGTTGTGGTGCGTTATCTTCACGCCCTTGGGTGTGCCGGTCGAGCCCGATGTGAACATCACGTAGGCCAGATCGGCGGGGGCGACGTCGACGCTCGGCGCCGGAGAGTCCGGATCCGGGGCCTCGTCAACGTGCACGAACGATCCGGTGTGCCATGTCTTCGCCCGTACGGCGAGTTCGGCGTCCGCCACGATCACGTCCGCGCCGACTTGCTCGGTCAGGCTCGCCAGGCGGGCGTCGGGGTACTGAGGGTCGAGCGGCACATAGGCGGCGCCCGCCATCAGCACGCCGAGGATGGCGGGGACTGCCCAGCGGCGCGGGACGAGCACCGGGACGAGATCACCGGGGCTCACTCCCACCGCCACCAGCCGGGCGGCGATGTGCCCTGCCAGGTCGTGCAGTTCGGCGTAGGACATCGAGGTGCCGCCGGCAGTGAGCGCGGTGGCCTGCGGGCTCTTGGCGGCCTGATAGGCGAACCAGGTGTGCAACGTGTCAACGGGTGCCGAGGACTTCGCCATTGAACATGCGCTCTGGCTTGCTTCTGACACGATTCCCCCCGTGGTCGTATCCGGCTCGACGCCGGACAGCTGACGATAGTAGACGATCTTCCTGCCGTACACTTTCAATTCACCTTGTGCTAGGGCGACTTCGACCTATTCCTCCCGCCTGGACGTCCGCAGGGTTCGGCGCGCCTGCCGCCGAAGACACCGGGCCGCGCTTCGCGTTGCCACGTTCCCCGACCGTCCGGATTCTCGGCGGCCACTGACGGATGTCGCGTCCGCGTAAGGTCACGAGTGCAGTCCGATTGCAGTCAAACAATGGTGAGTTGGTCGATGCTGACCAGATGGGTCGAGAATCTGTGGGCGTTGTGAGATTCAACATCCCGAACACCGGCGCGGCTTGAGTCCGTTAGCAGAAGTGGAGCCGATACCAGTCTTGTTGGTGTCCCACTGGGCCTTGAGGCGTGTATGCCTCGGGCAGTTCGTGTCCGTGGTAAGGGCTACTGGCAATGCGGACCACACCGCGGTAGCCCCTGTCACCCGGGATCAAAACCCGTCGGCACAGAGTCGTTCGGACGACTTCGCACACCAACCACCGTCGGCCGACTTTGTCAGGTCGCGAGGCGGCCCTGCATCCACGGCGGAATCCCCTCCCGCCAGGAAGACTTGAAGTCCGGGAGCTCTCGGCCGGGTGATCACCCTGTCAGCGGGAACCCGGCTCAGCCTGGGCGTACGGCGGTCACAGCGAGGCGGCTTTCAATCGCCTCGACGTACCGCGGCCGATTGACGGGATCGAAGAGGGCGAAATGGCCGCCGGGCAACAGGTGCACCTCCGACCCTGCGACCGAGTGGGCGCCCCACCCTGCCAAGGCGTCTGGGTCGACCAGTCGGTCTTCCTCTCCGCATAGAACGGTGATCGTCCCATCGATGCGGAGGCCCCTACTCCGCTCTGCGCTCTCCGTGCCGAGCCTGAGATCCGCGCGCAGATTGTCCAGGAGGGCCGTGCGCCATCCCGTGTCCTCCATGACCGCGGACGGCAAGTCGCCGCCGAGTTCGAGCAGCCGCAGGACGTCCTCGTCGCTGGATGTCTCGGAGAGCCAGCCGGCTCCGTAGCGCGGCTCCTGCCCCGACGCGATCAGGCCGACGCACTGCTTGCCGAGGGCGTGCGCGAGGTGGAGCCCGAGCGTCGCACCCATGCTGTGGCCGAGTACCAGCGTGGGCACTTCGGGCGGGGAGACCGCCGAAAGGCTGGCGAGTACCTCGTCCAAGGTGGCGCCGGGACGCTCCGTCCCGCGGCGCTCCCGGCCCGGGAGGGTGAGTCCCAGTATCTCCACGTCGTCGGGGAGGCCGCCGACCAGCCGCAGATAGCGATTGGGGCCTGCGCCGGAGTGCGGCGCGATGAGCAGTCGGGCGCGAGGTGCGGTGACCGGTTTGCCCCACGGCCGCAGCTGAGACCACCACTGCGGCCAGGTTGTCGGTCGAACACTCACTGGGGAGAACCTCCTCGATCAGAAGTGATGGCACCGGATGGCGGCGGGGGTGAGGCCCCATGTGACGCCCCCACCCATGGAGATGCTGGAGGAACCGCCCGGCAGGCGATGTGCTGGCCCATCCGCCGAGCTCGGCCTTGCCCCCGGCCGCAGGCCCCCAACGGCGTCACTGGTCTTCGCTGTCATCCCCGCCCGCAGCCCCGTCGGCCCCGCGACCCCCGTTGTTGTGTGATCGAGTTCAAGTCCCCTAAGAACCACGAGGCTTCACGTACCCACCAGTATTACCCACAGTGCCGTACCCGCCGCCAGATGGACCGTCGCCGAATGCCTGGTCCGGCCGCCTCGCGAGCACTGCCGACAGGGACGGAGCGACTGGCGACGCAACCTGGCGGGAGCAACTCCTGTCCATATAAGGGGAATTGAGACTCACCATCCCTCCGTCGAGCCGCCACGCGGCTGACGACTAATGGCGTGGCAAACGCAACAGGACGTCACCTGGAAGGACTTGTTGCCCGGCCCTGCGCCAACTGGACGTAGTCGAGGTCGCGATATGGCTTGGTTCGTGCGCCTGCGGCAACCAACGCCCTTTGCTTGCACCCTATTTGGCAGGATGTGTCATGATCAAAAGCGTTGGTGAGGCAGTCAACTCTCTGGTAGCTTCCCGCCGATGCCTTCTCGCGTGCCCACTGCACGCCACCGCCGAATGAGTCGCCGCAAGGCCACGCTGATCCCTGGAGCCGCACAGATGCAGCAAAAGCCAAACCATGCACCTCCGATAGCGGTGATCGGCATGGCGGCTCGTTTCGCAGGTGCGGAAAACGTCGAGCAGTACTGGAAGAACCTCGTCGAAGGCGTCGACTCTTCGAGTCGGCAGGCCAATGACGGGGGCGAGCCGGAAAGCGGAAGCAACGGCCGGTTCGTACGATCGGTTGCGAAGGTCGACGGCATCGAGTCCTTCGACGCCGACCACTTCCGCATACAGCCGACAGAAGCCGTCATCATGGATCCGCAGCAGCGCGTGCTGCTGGAGGTGGCGGCCGAGGCCATGGAGGACGCCGGCTACGCCGGAGAACACGATGCCGTTGTCGGCGTCTTCGTCGGATCCGGTGAGAATCACTATTTCCGTGAATACGTGGCCCCGACGGAGGCTCGCGCGGGACGCACCGGAGATGTACGCATCACGCTGGCGAACGAAAAGGACTTCCTCGCGCCGCGGCTGGCGTTCAAGCTCGGCCTCAGTGGTCCTGCCATCACGGTGCAGACCGGTTGTGCCACGGCTCTCAGTGCGGTGGCGCTCGCCTGCTCGGCGCTGGCCGCAGGCGACTGCGACATCGCCCTGGCGGGCGGCGTGAGCCTGCTGATGCCCGATGTTGACGGCTACACCTACACCGAGGGCGGGATCCTGTCGGCCGACGGGCGTTGCCGAGCTTTCGACGCCGGGGCCTCCGGCACGATACCCGGTTCGGGTGCCGGAATCGTCGTGCTGAGGCGTGAATCCGACGCGCTGGGCGACCGCGATCACCGCAGGGCGATCATCCGCGGATGGGCCCTCAACAACGACGGTGGATCACGTGGGGGATTCACTGTCCCGAACATCGACGGCCAGGAAGCGGTCATCCGCGCGGCGCTGGCGCGGGCGGACATCAAGCCCGACCAGGTGGGCTACGTGGAAACCCATGGCACCGGCACGGCGATCGGCGACCCGATCGAGTTCGAGGCGTTGCGGCGCGTTTTCGCGACCCCCGGGCGGTCGGCCGGGACGCCCCTCACCCTCGGCGCCGTCAAGCCCAACATCGGGCACACGGACGCTGCGGCGGGTGTCGCGGGGCTGATCAAGGCGGCGCTGGCCGTCGAGCGGGCCACCTTGCCCGGGACGCTCCATTTCCGTTCGCCGAACCCCGAGATCGATCTCGCCTCGACCCCCTTCTTCCTCACCTCCGAGACCTTGCCGTGGGACGGCGAGGGGCAGCGCATCGCCAGTGTCAGCTCGTTCGGGCTCGGTGGGTCCAACGCGCACGTGGTGCTGGAGTCCGCGCCCCGCGTGCCGACCACACCCGCCCCGCGCTCACGTCAGGTCCTCGCCTTGTCCGCGCGCAGTGACGACGAGCTGAACCGGATGCGGGAGCGCCTGGCCGACAGGCTCGACTCGGACGCCTCGATCGATGGCGCCGCACTGGCCGACATTGCGTATACGCTCGGTGTGGGGCGCACCAGGTTCGCCCGCCGCTGGGCGGCCGTGGTCGACGGACCTGCCGAGGCGGTGGCTCAGCTGCGCGCGCCAGTCGAGGCCGCTCGGCCCACTGCGCGGTGGACGCTGGCGATCCACGGTACCCCCGACGAGTTGGCTGCGATGGGTGACCGGCTTGCCAGCACCGAGCCGTTGATGCGCTCTGTGCTCGCCGAACTGACGGGCAATACCGAGTTCAGAGGTCTCGCCCCAGCGCGAGCCGGTGCGCTCGCCATGCTCGGCGTCGCTCGGGCACTGCTCCGCCTGGGTATCACCTTCGCCAAGGTGGACGCCCCGAAGTGGGCGCGTCCGGCCGCGCAGTGGCTGGCAGACGGCGCCGATGCCACGTCGCTGGAGGCAGCCCTCGACGCCTGCACCGATGACGCCGACGCGGGGTCCGCCCGTGCGGGCGCTGGCCGGATTCTCGTCGGCCCGTCGTTCGACCTGGCCGATGCGGCGGCTGCGGCGTGGCGTGCGGGGGTCGCCGCCGACTGGGCTGCCTACTACGGCGATGAGCCGCGCGGCCGAGTCCCACTGCCGACCTATCCGTTCACGCGTCGCCGGTTCTGGCTCGAGCGCCCCGCCGTACAGGCGGACGCGGCCGCTCCGTCCCCTGAGGCGCCGAATCGCGCCGACACGTCGAACCTCGCCGAATTCGTCGAGAAGGTCTGGTGCGAGGTCCTCGGCATCGAGCGCATCGAACACGACGTGCACTTCCTGGACGGCCTCGGCGGCGACTCGCTGCACGCGGTGGAGATCGGGGCCCGCCTGAACGAAGGGCTCGGGCTCGACCTGCCGATTGACCTTCCCTTCATCGCGCCCACAATCGAGGCCACTTCGACCTTCATCGAAGAGGCCATGGCTACGGAGAAAACCTCATGAGTACCGTCAACACCAATGACGTCGTGATCCGCCGACTGGACGTGACCGTCCGCGTGACCGATCAGGTGGTGGAGCTCAGCGAGAGCCATGAAGGTGGCCTGCTGGTCGAGAGGCTCATCGGTCGCTACGTGCTCGACGCCGATGCGCGCAAGGTCTGGCGACTGATCGACGGGCGCCGCAGTGTCGGCCGGATCGTCGAGGACCTTGCCAAGGAGTCCGGCCTCCCGGCTTCGGAGATCGAGCGGCCTGTGCACGCCCTCTGCGACCGCCTCCTCGAACTGGACATCCTCGAGGTCGCCACACCCGAGGACACCGCAGCGCTCGCGCAGCCGGCATGCGCCGGATGAGCCGGCCGCCCCTCACCCGGGTCGGCCTGCAGATCGCCGGCTATTCCTTCCCCGGGACCATGGACCACCAGCTTTTCGACCGTGTGGTGGACATCGCGCACGCAGCCGAAGCCTCGGGTTTCGACAGCCTGTGGACTATGGACCACGTGCACCAGATCGCCTCGGTCGGGGAGCCCGACGAGCCGATCCTGGAGGCGTACACGACGATCGCCGCTTTGGCCGCCGTCACGTCGACACTCCGCCTTGGCGTGCTCGTCTCGTGCAACGGATTCCGCAACCCGGCAATGCTGGCGAAGATGGTGACCACCATCGACGTCATCAGCAAGGGACGTGCGGTCCTCGGTATGGGCGCCGGTTGGCACGAGGAGGAGTGTCGTGCCTACGGCCTGGACTTCCAGACCACCGGCCAGCGCCTGATGGCGCTGGCGGAAGCCGTGCAGATCTGCCGGGCGATGTTCACCGAACAGGCACCGCGGTTCGACGGTACATACCACCAGATCGACGAGCCGCTCAACGTGCCGGGACCGATCAACCCCGACGGTCCGCCGATCCTCATCGGCGGTGGCGGCGAGCGCGTGCTCATCCCGACGGTGGCCCGGCACGGGGACGCCTGCAACTTCTTTGGTGCGCCAGCCACCGTGCGCCACAAGATCAGCGTGCTGGAGAAGGCGTGCGCAGCCGTGGGTCGCGACTCCGGCGAGATCACCAAGACGTGGTTGGGTCACGCGATCGTCACCGACTCCGAGAGTGAGCTACAGGAAGCACTGGAACGACTCGGGACGTTGCTGAATCTGGCGCCGAGCGCCGTCCGCGGGTTCGTCCTCTGCGGCACCCGCGAGGAGGTACGGCGCCAAGTCGCAGAGTACCGCGAGGCCGGGGTCGAGGGCGTGATCGTCACCGTCCTGGACCCCGGTGACCTGGAGCACCTGCGCCTGGTCGGCACGACGGTGCGGGAGGCTATGGATGACTGACCTGACAAGCGTCCCCCGGCCCGATGCGGACCTCGACGGCGACCCCACCGAAGTCATTGCGGCGGTCTGGGCCGGGGCGCTCGAGCTGGACACCGTCGACCCGGAGGCGGGCTTCTTCGATCTGGGCGCGACGTCGGCCACGGTCGTCGAGGTGGTCCGCGTCCTGCGCCGGCGTTGGCCGGGGCTCAAGGTCGTGGATGTCTTCTCCCGTCCGACCGTCGCGCAGCTCGCAGCCTTCCTCGCCGATGGGTAGGTCGGCGGCGAGGTCCGGGTGCCTACATCAGCACGGTGCGGATGGCCTTGGCGAGTTCCAGCCATGCGGCGCCGCCGAAGAGGTGGTCTGCACCGGCGACCTCGCGGAAGGTGCTCGGACCGGTGGTCTCATGGCGCCAGCCGTCGACGTCGGCTCCGCTGAGCAAGTCGTCGCCCGCTCCGTACAGAACGGTGAGCGGAACTTCGAGTGGCGCGCACGGCTCGTAGGCGTAATCGGTGACCAGTCGCATGTCCGCGGCGAGCACAGGCAGCAGTACCTCGAGGAGTTCGGGCTCTTCACGAAGGTGCTCGGGTACGTAGCGGGTGAGGTCCTCACCTGCCTCCAAGCGGCTGTCGGCCAGAACGCGCGGCGGAAGCTGGGACGCCACAATCAGGTGGGCGACTTCGGGCCCTTCGCCGGACCGGTGCAGCCGCCTCGCCGTCTCGTAGGCCAGCAGGGCTCCGGAACACTGGCCGAACAGCGCGACGCTCGGGACGTCCAACGCGGTCAGCTCCGCAGCCAGTTCATCGACGACCTCGTTGAGGGACGTCGGCAGCGGCTCCGTCTGCCGGCTCTCACGGCCAGCGAGCCGCACGCCGTAGATGTCGGCCGCGTCGCCGATCACCGGACCCCAGGGGCGGAATGGAGCCGCTCCGGCGCCTGCCCACGGAATGCATGCGAGTGCGGTGCTGTCTCCCCTCGTCGTTGCCATTCCCGCGCTCCAGGGAACGAGCTTCGACGATTGCTTTGAAGTGACTGTGCAAGTCGATATACCCATGAATGCGGAGCCTAGCATGTCACGCAGCTAATCTGCAGCGTGATTGAGGAAATGCGGATCAGCCTCGGCTGCCGCCCTGGGAAAAGCCTTCCAACCTGCCTATCTCTGTTATACGGGAGAATTCAATGTTCAACCCCACCGTTGAGCCCATCGTAATCCAGCCACGCGATCTCGCCCGGCCTGACCTTTCGTTTGAGGCCATCCTCGACCGCTTTCCGGGGCTGGCAGAGGCCAAGGCCGTCTGCATGACGGGGTCGACGGCCGCCGGTTGGGGCAATACGTTCAGCGACATTGACATATACGCGTTCTCCGACGAGGAACTCGACCTTCCCGTCGACGAGACCATGGAGACCTGGCCGGGCTCCGACCCGAGCGGCGTGCGCTGGATCACCTGGATGGGTGCATACGGTGATGCGCGCGTCGACCTGAAGGTGTGGCCGACCAACACGCTCGCCACGGCGCTGGCGTCCTACCTCGAAAAGGAGGTCGAGTTCTGTACCACCGGTGATTTCCTCCAGGACTTCATCTACCGCCTTTCCATCGGAGTCCCCCTGAAGAACGAAGCCTTCTTCAAGGAAATGCGCGAGCTCCTCGACAGTTCTTCCTACAGTCGGGCGCTCGCCCGGTACCAGAAGTCATACGTGGAGAACTGCCTCACCGATGTCGCGGGCCAGCTCGAGTCCGGTGACTACATGACGGCTCGCGTTTCCGCCGAGCTCGCCGCGAGCTTCACAGCGGACGCCGCCCTCATTCTCTCCGGGGACCTCTGCCGACGGAAGAAGTGGATACTCCGCCGTCTGGAGAACACCCCACAGTGCGGAATCGGCGTGGATGAATACCGGACTATGGTCCTCGACGGCCTGCGCCCCGGCGAGACCGACCGCGAATGCGCCTTGCGTGTCGCCCGCTGGACCCAGTCGCACATCGTTCGCCTTGAGGACGCCTTCCTGTCCACCTCCTGATCGCTGTCGTGGAACCAGCACATTGACGCGAGGCACATCACCCCTGCGTTCGTCGCAGGTTGAGGAGGAAGCAGAGTGAACACCGCCGCAGGGCTGGTCGCCGGGGGGAGCCCGGTCGCTGCCGGGACCGGAGCGGAACTCGCTGAGGTGACCCCGTGAGCGCGAGGACCTCGTTGGCCAAGTTCCGTTCCGCGATAAGCGGTCCGGGGGATCCCAATCAGCGGTTGTTGGCGATGGCAACCATCGTGAACACCATCGGTATGGGGATGTTCCTGTCCACGGGCACGATCTTCCTCATCAGGTCCGCGGGGCTGAGTCCTACCACTGCGGGCAGTGGGCTCACCATCGGGTCGTTGATCGGCTTCGGCGCCGGAGTGCTGATCGGCGACCTCGCCGATCGCCGCGGCGCGAAGAAGGTCCTCATCGGATCCATGCTGCTCCAAGCGGTGGGGAGCATCAGTCTGCTCCTGGTACACGACCTATGGTCACTCGTCGTGGTCGCGGCCGCCGCCTCCGTCGGCCACGCGGGAACGTTCAGCGCTCGCGGTGCGCTGATCGGTGTGCTCGCGGAGGAAGGCAAGGGTGCGCGGCTGCGCACGTATCTGCGTGCCGTGACCAACGTGGGAATCGCGATGGGCACGCTCGGGGCAGCGGTCGTGCTGGCCGTCGACACGCGCGCCGCCTACGTGACGGTGATCCTCATCGACACTGTCACGTACGCGATCGCCGTCGCGATCCTGACGCGGCTGCCGAACTTTGCCCCGACCCGGGTGGCGGACGACGAGGAGGCCGCGGAGAAGAAGCCCCGGTGGCTGGCGCTGCACGACCGGACCTATCTGAGCCTGACTGCTGCGTCGTCGATCGCGAGCCTGCAGTACTTCGTGCTGGTCCAGGCCCTCCCAGTATGGATCGTCCTACGCACGAACGCTCCGCGGTGGGTTGCCGCGATTGTCCTATTCCTCGGAGCGGTCGTCGTCGCCGCCATTCAGGTTCCCGCGTCGCGGTCCATCAGCGACCCGCGTTCGGCGGCTCGGCTGCTCGCGCTGTCCGGCCCGCTGTTCCTGGTGGCGTGGATCCTTATGGCGGTAGCGGCAGGACCTGCCGCATGGATTGCCTTCGCTCTGCTCATCGTTGGCGTCCTCGTGCACTCACTGGCCGAAGTGTGGCAGGCCGGTGGCACCTTCGAGCTGTCGTTTGCGCTGGCCAAACCAGAGGCTCATGGTCAGTACCAGGGCGTGATGGGTTTTGGCCACGGCCTGGCAGAGGCTGTGGCGCCGCTCGTCGTTATCGCGATGTGCGTGAATTGGGGCAAGCCGGGCTGGATCGTACTTGCTTTGATCGTCACCGTGGCGGGCTTCGCATGCGCACTCATCGAGCGCAGTTGGTCCCGCTCGAGTCCGCCGGTCAAGGCTGAAATCCTCGCCGGTGAGTGAGTCCGCCCTGCGGTGAACCGCTTGGCGATGAGAAGGTTCACCGCACGATCGAACGCCTTGTGGGCTGCCCCCGCCGACGGTTCGCCACGGGCCAGGAAGGCACTGTGCAATGGCGACAGAGACTTCTTGGCGCTGCCTCACGAGGCTACGGCCCGAAACGGATCGGTCGAGGAGCCCCGCGGGGCCTGTACGGTCAACGGGCCAGGCCCCGCCAAGGGCCGTCCGGCGCCAGGGCGGCGAGCACCGACGTCAATGACGGCGGCTCGATTCGATCCACCAGCCTGTTCAGGTCGGGCCACGCGACCCAGGCGTGTGCGTGAAGATTGACCTGTTCGTCAGGGAGGAGGCCGGTTGACCTCAGCGCTGGTCGCTCCTCGGTGAAATGGGCTACGAAGAAGTGCTCCGGCCCGACATACCGCTTCCCGTTCCACAACGTGTCACGTTCGACTGGAACGGACCGGTCACGCACCGCAGCTGGGTCAAGGCCAGTCTCCTCCGCGAGTTCCCGCCGGGCCGCCATCAATGCTGTCTCGCCTGGTTCGATACCACCACCGGGTGGCTCCCAGAGCAATGTCCCGTCAAACGGATCACGCCAGTGGAGAAGAAGCAGGCGATGGTCGGCGTCCAGACAGATCACCCGCACAGCGGGCCGGTGTCTCGTCTCCACGGCTTCGACACTCCTCGGCAATGGCTTCTCACCGAACAGCGGGCTTCTTCAGGGCGGTCGCTGATCGGGTGACGGACGGGTCGGCGTGACAGACAAGGCTGACGGATTGTCGACCGAGATGTCTCACGTCTCGACCCACCCGCAGGGAACCCTCGTTGGCGGCAATCCTTGCGCACTCGACGTGCCCCACGCACTCGTGGAGTGGGTCACGATGCTCATCATCACCCACGAGGGTGACCGCCACTGCGGACTTTGCTCCGGATTGTGAACTGATGCTTCCGTCCAGCAGACCCTCGGCGAAGTCGTGGGCGAGGCTGGGGCATCTGAAGGTGAACGGCGCCGACTCACTTGGGAGGGGGGGGGGGGGTGTGGTGGGGTGGGGGGGGTGGGTGGCGCGGGGGGGGGCGGCCGCGCGCTATTAGGGT
>NZ_JBHXFA010000040.1:22836-27492 GCF_042724175.1 Streptomyces sp. NPDC127084 | reverse complement strand
ACTCGCGGCCGAGGCGCGGCAAATGGACGGAGAACGGCGCCTCTCCATTTTGTCGTGACGCCGCCGTTCTTGTCCGCTTCGAAAACGGCGGTAGGTGTCGTAGTCGTATCCGCGGTCGGCATGCAGCACGCCGGGGGCGCCGGCGGGGACGCCCGCGCTTGCCCCTAACCGGCGGAACGACGGCGACCAGGGGCATGAGTTGGGTGACGTCGTGCCGGTTTCCGCCGGTCAGCGTTGCGGCGAGCGCAACGCCGTGCGCCTCATGATCACGTGGTGCTTGCTGCCCGTCACGCTTTCCAAGTCTGTTGGTGCAGGTCAGGGGAGCATTCGCGGCTGTTCACCTGCGTTCAGGGGCGTTCCCGCCGCTACGGAAGAGCCCAGCTCGTACTGCCATGAACGCGGCGCACGGCGGTGAATGATACGGAAACCGAGACGGGCGGCAGCGCCGGTTCCGGGGGCACTACGCGGCTGTCTTTGGCAGGGTGAAGTAGAGCCAGTTCGGCAGCGGGAACGGGAGCCGAGGTTCCGGCAACGAGATTGGGAGCCACCCGGTCTGACGATCTGTGACATGCCGCTGATGGCGTAATGAGGGCTTTGGGCTGTTTGGTCGGGACACGCTGTGGGCCTTTGGTCACGGTCGTGTCAGGAGTCCGTGGTGTACAGGTCGCGTGAGTGGATCACCGGTGACTCCGGCACCGGCAAGTCGCACCTGCTGATCGGAGTGGGCACCGCGATCGCCGAGGCGGGCCTGAGCGTCCGTTACACGAACACTTCGGCACTGGTGAACGAACTCGCCGAGGCGGACGCAGCTCGTCGGCTGTCGTCCGTTATCTCCCGCCACAGCAAGGTCGACCTTCACTGTCTGGACGAGTTCGGCTATCTCAATCACGACAAGAAGGGCGGCCGTCTGCTGTTCCAGATCTGCACCGAACGCGAGGAATGCAAGGCGACCGCGGCCGCGACGAATTCACCGTTCGCGGAGTGGGACAAGATCCTCTCCGACCCGCGGCTCTGCGCGGCTATCGCCGACCGGATCACCTTCCGTTGCACGCTCATCCAGACCGGGACAGAGTCCTACCGCTTCCAGACCACCGAACAGCAAAGAAGGAATCAGGTATGAGCACAGAACAGGTCAGCAGCAGCCTTCAGGGCGGGCGTCAGACCATCGAGCGAGTCCGAGGCATCGTCGCCACGGTCTTGACCGCATCGCTCCTGGCCGCCTGCGGCTCGGGCGAGAGTGAGCAGGTCAACGTGGAAGCAACGGACACTGCCTGCACGGTCTCGCCCAAGGAGGTGTCGTCCGGCACCCACGTGACCTTCACCGTCAAGAACACCGGCACCAAGTCCGTCGACTTCGCTCTCCTCGCTCCCGACGGTGACGCGGTGCTGAGAGAGCAGGGCATCTCTCCCGGAGGATCCGAAGAGGTGGAGGGGAACGAAGTGAACGACGACGGCACCTACACCGTCGAATGCGCCCACAACGGCGAAAGCCCGATCCGCACGGAATTCAGCATCCGGTAATTGGGACGCTGAGACGCGGTGGCCGACGGAGCCGGGCCCTTCTGACCGCGCCTGTCAGGGAACGGAGCAACGTGGCTCCCGTTCCCGTTGCCCGAGTGGCTCCCGTTCACCCTGCCGAAAACAACGCGGCCGACGCCTTGGCGATGCTCGTCATGCTGAGGACGACTTGGTCTGCTCCGGCGTCCGCGAGCGCTATCTGTTTCGTCGGCTTGTTGGCGAAGCCGATGCACCGTGTGGCTGCCGCACGAGTCGCCTCGACGTCTGTCACGGAGTCCCTGATGAGGACCGTTCGTTCCGGAGCGGTACCGAGGAGCGAGGCTGCTTCGAGCAGCGGTTGCGGCGACGGTTTCATGAGGTCGGGCCTCATGGTGGGCCGTCCTGCGATCTGCTCCACGAGGGTCGAGAGCCCATGGGTCGAGAGGTAGGCGCGTACGCATTCGGCGGAGTTGTTGCTCACGACCGCTACGCGGCGCCCCGATGCGTGGGCAGCCTTCAATGCTTCGGTGGCTCCGTCGATAGGCGGCCCGGCGACCTTGACCGCGTTGACTTCCGCCTTGGTGGGCGCCGCCTCGACGGCCGCCAGGGCGGCCTCTCCGCCCTGCGCCGAGAGGCGGAACGGAAGATCACGAAGAGCGATCCGCTTAGCGGCGGGTGATCCCGACTGCTCCGACTCAGGTCAGCACGCGAAGAAGGTCCTGACCAGTCGAAACGGGTCAGGACCTTCTTCGTATTGCCCGGTGAGAGCGATCGCGGAGGATACGAGATTCGAACTCGTGAGGGGTTGCCCCCAACACGCTTTCCAAATGTTCGTCTTGGTGTTCGGCGGCGGACAGGGGCGTCCTGACCTGCGACGGAGCCCAGCGTCGGACGGTTGTTGAACGACGCTGAACGGGGGTGAATCAGACCGAAACTGAGACCACAGGGCGCTGGGTCACACCTTCTTGACGACGATCGACTCCGGAACCAGCTTCTCCAGGTCTTCTACGTCCGAGGTGAAGACGGTGACCTGCCCTTTCTGCTGACGAGCGATGACAGCGAGCACGGAGTCGATCGCATACTTGTGACCGTGCAGCCTGGCGTCAGCCAGGAGGCGCCGAGCCTGGCGGGCCTCGTCCTTTCCGATGTCGGCGACCTTGAGCCGGGAGAGCACCCAGTCCCAGCGCTGTTCGGTTGTTCTGCCGTCGTACGCCTCGACCAGTGTCAGCGGGGAAGTCACCACCTCGGCTTCACCCCGGGCCGCGAGGTTGAGCCAGGCGATCATCTTCCGGTCGCCGCGCACGGCCAGGGACAGGGCTTCGCAGTCGAGTACGAAGACGCGCAGGGGGCGCTGCCTCTGCTCGGTGGGCCGCTTCTTCACGCGGCCTCTCCGGCATTGCGGCTTGCGGCGGCGCGGCGGCGCTCGTGCTCGGCATCGAGTTCCTCCAGTTCCTCGAACGCGGTCGTGCGCTCATCCTCGCTGAGGGAGCCGTGTTCCTCCTCTAGCCAGTCGGATAGTTCGCGCAGCCGGTCTCGGTCGCGCTTGAAGCGCAGGGCTTCGGCGACGTATGCGGACAGGCCCCGTTCTGCCGCCTCCGCACGGATCTCGTCCAGGAGATCCTCGGGAATCGTCACCGTTACCTTTTTGGTCGTCGCCATATAGGAGACCATACTCCCGGTATTGTCCCCCTTACCAGTGTGCCGCGAAAGGCGGCATGGCTGGACGGCTGTCTTTCATGCCCTTCAAGGTGCCGTGAGGCGTAGCAGCCGCGTTGGCCTCGTCCGGCGCGAAGCGGTCAGGGTCGAATTCCGCTGCGGACCGGAGTCCGCGCCACTCCAGCATGGCGTGGTGTTCCTCGTGCGCAGGGTCGGCGAGGATCGCTTTGAGGTCGTTGTAGCCGGGGGCGCCGCCGCAGTCCTCGGGAGGGCACGTCCCGGCGCTGTCCACGCAGTGCGGATAGTGGAGCCCGGCTTCGGCTGTCTGGGGCTGCTCCACGGTGATGAGGTGCTCCCAGGAGTCCCCGAAGTCGTACGTGTACTCGAGTGGGCGCCTGGCTTGAGCAGGTCGCCCACGGGGGCGGTGCCCTCGTCGCGGAATCCGACTTCGCTGCCGGGGTGCCCGTACTGGACCCCGTCGATGGTGAAGGCGTGCATGTGGCAGTCGTGCCAGCCCATAGCTTGCTGGATAACGGAGTGAAGCCGGTCAAGCCGGATCGCGGCGGGTACGAGCAACTGCCGCCAGACCCGGGGGCCGTCCACGTCGGCGAGTTCGACGAGGATCCGCAACACGGCGTCGCCCGGCTCGGGTTCGCCGCACATCCGGGCTGTCTCGATGCGTCCGTACGTCGTCAACTCACCGCTGTCCTGAGTGAGATGGAGAGCGCCCAGGGAGGCGAGGACCTTCAGGGTCCGTTGGACGTCGTGGTCGCCCGCGGTACGCAGATGCCCCAGACGGTCGGGGGACAGGTCGTCGAGTACGTACAGCGGGCTCACCGCATGCCACACAACTTCGTACAGGTCGTGGATCGGCACCGGGGCCGTGGCTGCGTACAGGCGGTGCAGCCGCTGCCGATCGAGGTGGAGCAGGCGCAGACGATCGTGCACGATGCGGTCGCCTATGCCCGCGGTCTCGGCTTCGAGCCCGCGGACGGTTTCGCCTATGCCGCGGTGCACCTGGGTTCCCCGCCCTGCGACCGGCCTGCCATCGGCTTCGGCCGGGACGGCGAACCGTTCTACTTCTCCGGCCCCTACGACAACCCGCGCAAGGTGGTCCAGACCCTCGAACGCACCTGCGGCCCGGGCAACTACGACTACGTTGTGGACCCGCATCGGAGAGCGGCATCTCGCGGTCTCCCTCGACCGCCTGCCGGCGTTCCGCAGGGCCGCCCTGGCCCTGGGCTACCCGCTGGCCTGATGGCACGAGGAGAGCCACTTCGGGGAACCTCGGAGCGGATGCGGGGCGTACGTAGACACATGACCGCTGATCATCGGCATCAGGGCAGCTGCCGCGTGAGTGAAATATCCTAAATGCCGGAAATAAATGAGACCAAAACTGAGACCACGCACGTCGAAGGGCCCCCCCCCCCCACCGGGGGGGGCGGGGGCTCAAATAGGGGGGGGGGCAGCGGGGGGGGGAAAAAATAGAAAGAGAGTAGGGGT
>NZ_JBHXFA010000040.1:11472-22826 GCF_042724175.1 Streptomyces sp. NPDC127084 | reverse complement strand
GCTTGTGTGAAATATCCTAACTCCCGGAAATAAATGACACCAACCCTGCCCCCCCGCACGTCGACGGGCCCCGCCGCGACCGGTGGGGCCCTTCGACATCGTGCCCGGTGAGGCACTGGCGGAGGATACGAGATTCGAACTCGTGAGGGGTTGCCCCCAACACGCTTTCCAAGCGTGCGCCCTAGGCCTCTAGGCGAATCCTCCGCCGAGAACATTACATGACGCTGAGGAGTGCTCGCGAACTCGTTCCGGGCCCCCGCCATCAGGTACTCTGTGCGGAGCCCCTCACGTGGCGCTATCTGACTGAACTCCCCCAGGGCCGGAAGGCAGCAAGGGTAGGTCGGCTCTGGCGGGTGCGTGGGGGGCGTTTGCGTACCCGGTGCGGGGTCGGTGGGTGGGCGGGTTTCATGGGGCGGGGTCGGATGTCGGTGGGCCCCGATAACCTCGTAGGCGTGTCGTCCCTTGCCTTGTACCGCCGCTACCGCCCCGAGTCCTTCGCCGAGGTCATCGGGCAGGAGCATGTCACCGACCCGTTGCAGCAGGCGCTGCGCAACAACCGGGTCAATCACGCGTACCTGTTCAGCGGGCCGCGTGGCTGTGGCAAGACGACCAGTGCCCGCATCCTCGCGCGCTGTCTGAACTGCGAGCAGGGGCCGACGCCGACGCCCTGCGGGGAGTGCCAGTCCTGCCGGGACCTCGCCCGGAACGGGCCGGGGTCGATCGATGTCATCGAGATCGACGCGGCTTCGCACGGCGGTGTGGACGACGCCCGTGAGCTGCGCGAGAAGGCGTTCTTCGGGCCGGCGTCCAGCCGGTACAAGATCTACATCATCGACGAGGCCCACATGGTCACGTCGGCCGGGTTCAACGCGCTGCTGAAGGTGGTCGAGGAGCCTCCGGAGCACCTCAAGTTCATCTTCGCCACCACCGAGCCCGAGAAGGTCATCGGGACCATCCGGTCCAGGACCCACCACTATCCGTTCCGGCTCGTCCCGCCCGGGACGCTCAGGGAGTATCTGGGCGAGGTGTGCGGACGGGAGGGCATTCCCGTCGATGACGGGGTGTTGCCGCTGGTCGTGCGAGCCGGAGCCGGGTCGGTGCGTGACTCGATGTCCGTGATGGACCAGTTGCTCGCCGGGGCCGCCGACGACGGTGTGACGTACGCCATGGCCACGGCGCTCCTCGGCTACACGGACGGGGCGCTGCTGGACTCCGTCGTGGACGCGTTCGCGTCGGGAGACGGGGCCGCGGCGTTCGAGGTGGTGGACCGGGTCATCGAGGGCGGCAACGATCCGCGCCGTTTCGTCGCCGATCTGCTGGAGCGGCTGCGTGATCTGGTGATCCTCGCGGCGGTGCCGGACGCGGCCGGGAAGGGCCTGATCGACGCGCCTGCGGATGTGGTCGAACGGATGCAGGCCCAGGCCCAGGTCTTCGGTGCCGCCGAGCTCAGCAGAGCAGCGGACCTTGTCAACACGGGGCTCACCGAGATGCGTGGGGCGACCTCGCCCAGGCTTCAGCTCGAGCTGATCTGCGCCCGGGTGCTGCTGCCCGCCGCCTTTGACGACGAGCGTTCGTTCCAGGCGCGGCTCGACCGGCTGGAGCGCGGTGTCGCCTTCCCCGCGGCCGGGCAGTCGCTCGCGATGGGGTACGTGCCTGCCACCGACGCCCATATGCCGCCCGGTCCGCATGGGCCGGTCGGTACCGGTCCAGGTGCGGGCCCCGGGGGCGGCCCCGCTGCCGCGCGTGCCGCGGCACGAGGGCCCGTGGCGGAGCCGCAGCAGACATCTCCGCAGCCGGGGCCTGGGCCGGCTGCCGCGGAGGCGCCGTCCGCCGTCTCGGGCCGACACGAAGCGGAAGTGGTCCAGCCGACGCCACCGCCCACGCCTGAGCCCGTCGCGCCGACGCAGGCTGCGCCGTCTGCACCTGAGCCTGCCGGGCCCAGGCCCGGCGCCTGGCCGGGCGGTTCAAGCTCCGCGTCCGAGTCCGGGCAGCGGCCCGGAGCCTGGCCTTCCGCAGCCGCGCCCGGCCAGGGGCGGCCTGCCCCGGCCCAGCCGCCCACGGCCGCTGCCCCGACGCCCACTTCCGCCCCCAGCCCCACCCAGGGCCCACCGAGCGGCGGGGTCTCGCCGGGGGCGGCGCAGGGCGCCGCCCAGGTGCGGAACATGTGGCCCGCCATCCTGGAGGCCGTGAAGAACCGCCGCCGATTCACCTGGATCCTGCTCAGCCAGAACGCCCAGGTGGCGGGATTCGACGGCAGCACGCTCCAACTCGGCTTCATCAACGCGGGCGCCCGGGACAACTTCGCGAGCAGCGGCAGCGAGGAGGTGCTCCGTCAGGCGCTCGCCGAGCAGTTCAACGTGCAGTGGAAGATCGAGGCGATCATCGATCCGTCCGGTGGCGCCGGCCCGTCCCCGGGCCCGGGACCCGGTGGCGGTGGGGGCTACGGTGGCCGCCCCGGCCCCGGTCAGCCGTTCGCGCCATCCGCTCCGTCCGCGCCCCCGGCGTCCTATGGCGCGGCGCCGCACACCGCCACCGCCGCGACCGCCGCCTCCGCTTCCACGCCGTCCGCCCCCGGGCAGTCGCGCCCTGAGCAGACGGCGCCGTCGGCCTCGCAGCAGTCCCCCGCAGCCGGCGGTCCGCACAGTGCGGGCCCGGGGTCCGGGCCCGGCACCGGGCACCGGGAGCCCGTGGCGCTGGAGGACGACATTCCGGAGGAGGACGATCCTGACCTCGTGGACTCCGCACTCTCCGGTCACGAGCTGATCGTCCGGGAGCTCGGTGCCACGGTCGTGGAGGAATACACAAACGAGTAGCGGAGGCTGCTTCGGTGGCCCGCACAAAGCCCAGCCTCGGCCGCGGGCTACCCTGGCTGCCGTGAAGGTCCTCGTCATCGGCGGCGGCGCCCGCGAACACGCCCTGTGCCGCTCACTGTCCCTCGATCCCGACGTCACCGCGCTGCACTGCGCGCCCGGCAACGCCGGAATCGCCGAGGTCGCCGAACCGCACCCGGTGGACGCCCTCGACGGCGGCGCCGTGGCCGCGCTCGCCACCGCCCTGGAGGCCGACCTCGTTGTCGTCGGCCCCGAGGCGCCCCTCGTGGCCGGTGTCGCCGACGCGGTGCGCGCCGCGGGGATCGCCTGCTTCGGCCCGTCCGGGGAAGCCGCGCGGATCGAGGGCTCCAAGGCGTTCGCCAAGGAGGTCATGGCCGCGGCGAACGTGCCCACGGCCCGCTCGTACATCTGCGCCACTCCCGAGGAGGTCGACGAGGCGCTTGACGCCTTCGGGCCCCCGTACGTGGTCAAGGACGACGGACTGGCGGCCGGCAAGGGCGTCGTGGTGACCGATGACCTGGCCGCCGCGCGCGAGCACGCGCTCGCCTGCGGACAGGTGGTCATCGAGGAGTACCTCGACGGACCCGAGGTCTCCCTCTTCGCCATCACGGACGGCGAGACGGTGCTGCCGCTCCAGCCCGCCCAGGACTTCAAGCGGGCCCTGGACGCCGACCAGGGGCCGAACACCGGCGGCATGGGGGCGTACTCCCCGCTGCCCTGGGCCGACCCCAAGCTGGTCGAGGACGTCCTGGAGAACGTGCTCCAGCCGACGGTGGACGAGATGCGCCGACGCGGCACCCCGTTCTCCGGGCTGCTGTACGCGGGTCTCGCGATCACCAGCCGGGGCGTACGGGTGATCGAGTTCAACGCCCGTTTCGGTGACCCCGAGACCCAGGTGGTGCTGGCCCGTCTCAGGACCCCGCTCGCAGGCCTGCTGCTGAGCGCGGCGCGGGGCACCCTGGACAGCGAACCACCGCTCAAGTGGCGCGATGACGCCGCCGTCACCGTGGTCGTGGCCTCGCACAACTACCCCGGAACGCCGCGCACCGGTGACCCGATCGAGGGACTGGACGAGGTCGCCGCGCAGGACGCTCCGCACGCCTACGTGCTGCACGCCGGTACCAGGCACGACGGCGGGGCGATCGTCAGCGCCGGGGGCCGGGTGCTGTCGGTGACAGCCACCGGCGAGGACCTCGCGCAGGCCAGGCAACGCGCCTATGCAGCAGTCGGCCGTATCCGGCTCGACGGTTCACAGCACCGTACGGACATCGCCCGCGAGGCCGCCGGGGAGTGAACCCGTGAGACCCCGGGTAGCGGCAGGGGAGTGAATCCGGCCGCCTGTCGGTCTGGTGTCGGCCCGTCATCGCCTTTGCCCAAGGCCATTCCATCGAGTGATGGCTGAGCCATCCGGATGACTGCCGCCGAAGCCCCAACTAGGGTGCGGCCCAGGCGTTCCGGCACTTGGCCCACCGGCATTGCGATGTCGGTGGCGGGTGCCAGAGTGGGGTCGTGACCTACACCGCCGCAGGGCAGAGGGGCAGAGGGGGTGAGTCCGGCCGTGTCCGGAACCGGTATCGGTGAGGAGGCGGGCGCGTTGGCCGCCCGTTCCCGGGCCCTTGCCGTGCTGCGTGTCCGCAGCAGGGCACTGGCCCTGGCGCTGCTGCCCGCGGCGGTCGCCGTCGTGCTGCTGGCCGGGGAGGCCACAGGCACCCTCGGAGGCGGCAGCGGCTGGGACGCAGCGCGCTGGGCGGTGACATCGGCCGCGGTCGTGGTGCTGCTGTTCACGGCTGCCGTGGCCCTGATGATCGCCCGGGCGATGCCGGCGGTCAGTCCCACGGTGGAGCTGTCGCAGCAGTCCGCTCCGGATCTGTACCGGATGGTGGAGGAGCTCGCCGACCGGCTGGGTGTGCCTGTGCCGTCCTCGATAGCACTCACCCCCGACTGCGACAGCTGGCTCGAGGACCGGACCCATCCGGCGACCCGCACGGGCAAGGGCCTGGGCAAAGGCGCGGACAAAGGCACGGATACGAGCGCGATCACACGTGCGGGCATGAGCGCGGGCACTTTCATATCCCAGGCCGTATCGGGCGGTGCTCACCGTACGGCGACCGCGCCCGTGCTGGTGATCGGTTCGCCCTTCCTGTGGTGGATGCGGGTCGCCGAACTGAGGGCCGTGCTGGCCCCGGTGGTCGCGGGCACCGGTCCTTCCACCCACCCCGACATAGCCGCGGCCCGCCGTTTCATCCGCGGTCTCGACGCGGCTGTGGGAGCCGCCGCCCGGCCAGGGCTAGGTCCGGTACGCGGGCCCGCGCTCGGGCTCGCGGGCCATATCTCGCGGATCCTCCTGCGCGGCTCCCGGGTGCACGCCGCGGCCATGGAGCGGGCGGTCGCCGCCGCCGCGTCCGAGCGTGCACAGGCTGTGGACTACGGTCTGCGGATCGTGGCGCAGGAACAGGTCGGCCTCGCCTATGCGGGCTGGGACCGGCTGCTGACCCGGGTGGCACTGCCCGCCTGGCGGATGGGGCGCTGGCCGTCCCGGCTCGACGCCGGCGTGGTCTCCGCACTGACCGAACTGTCCCGTCGCGACCGGCTGGCGGAGGGCTTCGCCTCCCGACTGGGCGAGCGGCCCGCCTGCGATCTGCTGGAGGAGCCGGGCGCCGTGGACGAAGCCGCCTCCCTGCTCGCCGCCCGCCTCTTCCACGGATGTCCCGGTGAGGGCGGGGCCGACTGGGCACCCGTGGACTGGCAGGCGTATCCGGAAGAGGTCGTGGACCGCAAGTGGCGTACGGAAGCGGCCAGGCTCCACCGGGTCCTGGACTCGATGGGGATACGTCCCGCCGCCGCACCCTCGGGACCGAATCTCGCCCGGGTGATGGACTACCTCACCGTTGCCGGGCCGTCCTCCGCGGTGCCCTCTGCAGGCGGACCGGTGCCGCCCGTGGAACCGGAGCTGCGGCGGGAGTGGGAGCCGGAGCCGGGGCACGACCCTGATGACGGTTCCGGCTCGGATTCGGGCCCCGGTGGCGCACTCGCCGCCGGGATCAGCGCGGAGGTCGCCCGCGAAGAGGCGGCCCGCGAACGGACCGGGGGAGCCGCGGGCTCCGCCGGCCAGCCCGGATGCGTGCCGGGCGGTTCGGCCGTTGGAACCGACGCACTGGGCGGCGACGTACCGCACGTCTGGGTCACGGAACCACTGCCGCTCTTCCCGCTCCAGCCGCCGCGCACCGCCCGTGAGCTGCTCGCCGACCATGTCATCGCGATGGTCTGCTGCGCGGCCGTCGACACCGCCGGTGCCACTCCGGGACTCGACTGGCTCGACGGGCCAGCCCTTCTCATCCGTGGCGAGCGCAGCGCCGACCTGAGCGGCCGGGTGCTGAGCCTGGTCGAGGACGGTGACCCCGAACCGCTGCGCGACTGGTTCACCACGGTCGGCGTGCGCCCGGAGAAGCCCGTCCGGCTGGTGTGACGCAGCAGCCGTGCCACGGCGAGCACCCCGGCAGCCGTCCGGCGCCGGGACGTTGCCGGGGCGCGGTCAGAATGGCGCATTCCGTTCACGGAAATTCACGACGAACGGTGACGGCGTGCGTGCGTTATGTGATGTGCTGGGGCAGGGCGCCGACAGAAGCCGTGAAGCAACCAACTCCTACGGCCGGTGCCTTCCATCAGAACAGTGGCCGGGCTACCGGAGGAGGGGCGCGAGATGGGGGCGGAGCAGATCCGGCGCTGGGAGTCAGGCGCCCTCGCACATGCGGTCTCCGATCCTTTCGGCCAGGGCCCGCTGCCCTGGCTGCGGAACAGCGAGCAGTACGTCGACGACGCCGGCCAGGTCGTGCCCTGGTACGCGGACCCCGATCCGGGCCGCGGCGACAGCACCCGGGGCCGTCCGCGTACCGCCGACGACGTCAGCCGCCAGATCAAGGGCTTCGCTTCCAGCGGGGCGGTCGCCCCCGGTGAGGCCATCGACTTCCATGTGACGGTCAACCCGCCGCAGCAGTTCTCTGTCGACGTCTACCGCATCGGCCACTACGGCGGCGACGGCGCAGCCAAGATCACCACCAGTCCGCGGCTCGCCGGCATCGTCCAGCCGCCGCCGCTCACCGCCGAGCGCACGGTCTCCTGCCACCACTGGTGGCTCTCCTGGCGCCTCCAGGTTCCCTCGTACTGGTCGATCGGGGCGTATGTCGCCGTCCTCACCACGGCGGACGGCCACCGCTCCCACATCCCCTTCACCGTGCGGGACGCCCATCCGGCCGATCTGCTCCTGCTGCTGCCGGACATCACCTGGCAGGCGTACAACCTCTATCCGGAAGACGGCAGGACCGGTGCCAGCCTCTACCACGCCTGGGACGAACACGGCCGGCTGCTCGGAGAGGAGGACGCCGCGATCACGGTCTCGTTCGACCGCCCCTACGCGGGCGCGGGCCTCCCCCTCCATGTCGGGCACGCATACGACTTCATCCGCTGGGCCGAGCGCTACGGCTACCACCTCGCCTACGCCGACACCCGCGATCTGCACGCGGGCCGGGTCGACCCGGCCCGCTACCGGGGGCTGGTGTTCCCCGGCCATGACGAGTACTGGTCGGCGCCCATGCGCCGGACCGTCGAGTCCGCCCGGAGCCACGGCACATCCGTCGTCTTCCTCTCCGCCAACACCATGTACTGGCAGGTCGAGCTGGGCCCCTCGGCGTCGGGCGTCCCCGACCGGCTGCTCACCTGCCGCAAGCGCCGCGGTCCGGGGCGGTCGGCACTCTGGCGCGAGGTCGGGCGGCCGGAGCAGCAGTTGCTGGGCATCCAGTACGCGGGGCGGGTCCCCGAACCGAGCCCCCTGGTCGTGCGCAACGCCGAGCACTGGCTGTGGGAGGCCACCGGAGCGGGTGAAGGCGACGAGATCGCGGGCCTGGTCGCGGGCGAGGCCGACCGGTACTTCCCCCGCACCGCACTCCCCGAACACCAGGGCCGCATCCTGCTCGCCCACTCGCCCTACCAGGACAGCGAGGGCGTCATCCGGCACCAGGAGACCTCCCTGTATCGCGCCCCCTCCGGCGCCTGGGTGTTCGCCTCCGGCACCTTCGCCTGGTCACCGGCGCTCGACCGGCCCGGTCATGTGGACCCCAGGATCCAGCGCGCCACCGCCAATCTGCTGGATCGGATCTGCAAGCGGGACTGACGCCTTCACAGTTCTGCGCTGGACCTGGGTCGGCCTGTGCTGGCCGCGTCGCGAACGGCCCGTGTGGCCTGCGCGGCTCCACCCTGCCCTGCCTGCACGCGGACGGTCAGGGTGGGAGACAATCGGGGGGCCCTTGGATGTAACCACGCGGAGGAACCGTGTCCGGATTCGTAGAAAAGCCCGAGCCGCTCCAGGTTCCTGGGCTGACGCACCTCCACAGCGGCAAGGTGCGTGATCTGTACCGGACCGAGGCCGGTGAGCTTGTGATGGTCGCGAGCGACCGGATCTCCGCGTACGACTGGGTGCTGCCGACCGAGATCCCCGACAAGGGGCGGATCCTCACCCAGCTCTCCCTCTGGTGGTTCGAGCGGCTTGAGGACCTTGTCCCCAACCATGTGCTCTCCACCGACCTCCCCGCCGGGGCGCCCGCTGACTGGGAGGGGCGCACCCTCGTCTGCAAGGCCCTGGAGATGATCCCGGTCGAGTGCGTGGCCCGTGGCTATCTCACCGGCTCCGGTCTGGTCGAGTACAACGCCGACCGCACCGTCTGCGGGCTCGGTCTCCCGGAAGGGCTCCTCGACGGCTCCGAGCTGCCCGCCCCGATCTTCACCCCCGCCACCAAGGCCGCCGTCGGAGACCACGACGAGAACGTCTCGTACGAGGAGGTCGCCCATCAGGTCGGCGCGGAGACCGCAGCGCTGCTGCGCCAGAAGACCCTCGAGGTCTACGGGCGAGCCCGGGATATCGCGCGTGAGCGGGGGCTCATCCTCGCGGACACCAAGTTCGAGTTCGGCTTCACCCGGGGCGATGGCGGCACCGAGCCCGAGCTGGTGCTCGCCGACGAGGTGCTGACGCCTGACTCCTCGCGTTACTGGCCCGCCGACGCCTGGCAGCCGGGCCGCGCCCAGCCGTCGTACGACAAGCAGTACGTACGGGACTGGCTCACCTCGCCTGGATCCGGCTGGGACCGCAAGAGCGAGCAGCCGCCGCCTCCGCTGCCGCAGGAGGTGGTGGCGGCGACCCGCGCCAAGTACGCGGAGGCCTACGAGCTGCTGACCGGCGTCCCCTGGTCGTGAGCCCTTCGGGGCATGCCAAAGCCCCCGGCCGAAGACCGGGGGCTTTGATCCTGAGCGGACGACGAGGCTCGAACTCGCGACCTCAACCTTGGCAAGGTTGCGCTCTACCAACTGAGCTACGTCCGCATGCGCCGTGGCGCGGAAGCCACTATACCCAACCTCGCTCCCGTGCGAGACGCACCGCGGTGTGCCGATTGCCCGCTCCCAGCTTCGAAGCCGCCGACGACAGATAGTTGCGCACCGTCCCAGGGGACAGTGCGGCCCGCTCGGCGATCTCCACGATGGCGGCGCCGTCGGCGGCCAGCTCAAGGACCTCGGCCTCGCGGACGGTCAGTGGCGAGTCGCCCGCGGAGATCGCGTCGGCGGCCAACTCCGGGTCCACGTAGCGGTTTCCCGCCTGCACGGTACGGATGATCTCGGCGAGGCGCTGGGCGCTGACGGTCTTGGGGACAAAGCCGCGCACTCCGGCGGCCAGGGCTCGTTTCAGATGCCCGGGACGGCCGTGACTGGTGACGATCATGGTCCGGCACTCCGGCAGCTCGGTCCGTAGCTCTGTGGCGACCCTCACACCGTCGACACCGGGCATCTGGAGGTCCAGCACCGCGATATCGGGCCGGTGCGCCCTGGCCATGGCGAGGGCTTCGGGTCCGGAGGCCGCCTCCGCCACGACGACCAGGTCGTCCTCAAGGGCGAGCAGGGCGGCGAGGGCGCCCCGGATGAGGTGCTCGTCGTCGGCGAGCAGAACCCGTACCAGCTCCTGGCTCACAGCTGCGCCAGCGCCTGCTCTGTCGCACCGCGCTGCGTCAGCTGCACCGCCAGCTCGCTCTTGAGGGCGATCACCGCGAGATTGCGGCCCATCACATCGTGCAGATCGCGGCCGAAGCGCAGCCGTTCCTCGGCGACCGCCAGCCGTGCCTGTAGTTCCCTCGTGCGGTCCAGCTCCCAGACGGCATCCACGAGCCAGGCGGAGAAGGCATAGGTGAAGGAGATACCGGCAGCGCCCATCAAGGTGCCGACTCCGGTTGGTGGCGGTCGGGGTGGCGCTCGTGGTGGTGGAGGGGGCCGCGGTGGCGGCGGTCGTGGTGGTGTTCATCGTGCACCTGCCCGTTCTTCTTCGCTCCTGCCCGATCGCGCGATGTCGAGGAAGGCCTCTTCGAGGGTGGCCGAGCGGGCATCAAGCCCTTCCAACTCCACCTCTGACTCGGCCGCCCAGCCGAGCAGTTCACCCAGGCACTGCTGAAGCCGATGCGTTCGGATTTCGACGCGTCGGCCTTCGGACGCGGCATGCAGCCTGAGCGGCAACCGTCCGGCCGGGACGCCCTCGGGGAGCATGAAGCGGATACGGGCCGGACGTGAGGCCGATACCTCCTCCGGTGTGCCGGTGGCGACTATCCGGCCCCGGTGCATGATCGCCAGCCGGTCGGCGAGTGCTTCGGCCTCTTCCATGTGATGCGTGGTCAGCAAATCGGTCGTGCCTCCGTCCCGCAGCTCCCGCACCAACCGCCAGGTGTCCTGGCGGCCTTCCACGTCGAGCCCGGTCGTCGGCTCGTCGAGGAACAGCACCTCGGGCCGACCGAGCAGGGCGAGCGCCAGATCGAGGCGCCGGCGCTCGCCACCGGAGAGCTGCTTGACGCGTATGCCCGACCGATGGCCGAGGTCCACGAGCTCGATAGCCTCCGCGGGCGGTCGGGCCCCGCTGGTGCAGCCCGCCCACATACGCACGGCCTCGCTGACCGTCAGGTCGGAGGGGAAACCGCCTTCCTGGAGCATCACCCCGGTCCTGGGCCGAACGGCGGCGCGCTCGCGGTACGGGTCATGGCCCAGCACTCGCACGGTCCCCCCGCTCGGCGCGGCCAGCCCCTCCAGCAGCTCGACCGTGGAGGTCTTGCCCGCGCCGTTCGTGCCGAGCAGCGCGAACAACTCACCCCGTGCCACGGAGAAGGTGATCCCGCTCACGGCCTCGAACCCACCGGTGTAACTGCGGCGCAGCCCACCGGCCTCGATCACATTCTCGGTCGTCGCCATATTTCAAGGATTCCGCCCGAGCCGGGCAGTGAGCAGTGCGCGCTGTCATCGGGGCTTATGACAAATGTCAGTGCGGACCGATAGGCCGGCTGGGCATATGGCCGGGTATACGACTGGACATACGACGAAGGCCCCCGGCGGGTTTAACCGGGGCGTCGCCCCCCGCGCCGGCCACGAGATTGGAACACGCCGCCCACAACATGGGCACGGGTTTGTATAACCAAAATTGCCCCTCCCCCGATCAACCCCCTCGGG
>NZ_JBHXFA010000040.1:0-11462 GCF_042724175.1 Streptomyces sp. NPDC127084 | reverse complement strand
CGTGTTAAACTATTGTAAATCGCCCTAGGGCCCGGTTCGTGAGGACGGGGGCCTTCGCCACCTGAGCGGACGACGAGATTCGAACTCGCGACCCTCACCTTGGCAAGGTGATGCTCTACCAACTGAGCCACGTCCGCAGTGCTCCCGCTTCGGCTTTCACCGGGCGGTGCGTCCACTACTGTACCCGATCCACCGGAGTGGTCGTTACGTAGTGCGGAGCGGGTGACAGGAATTGCACACTGCGCCTTCCCTCTGGAAGAGGGCTGTTCTGCTACTGAACTACACCCGCACGCTCCATGAGGTTCGGCCCTTCGGCCTCGCCCCTCGGCGTGTTCCAGACTCTAGCCCACCTGCGGGGGTGCCATGCAACTCGGTTCACCGCGGGTGCCGTTCGGCTGCCCGCCGCGGGCGCCCGAACGCCCGGTGCCAGGGACGCCGCGGGCGCTGAGGCTCCGTGCTCAGCTCGCCTGGCGGAACGCCTCGTACACCCGCTTGGGGATGCGGCCCCTGGCCGGCACCTCCATCTTGTTGGACTGGGCCCAGGCGCGGACTGCCGCGGGGGCCGGTTCCAGAGTGGTGTGCCGGTATTCCTGGCGCGCCTTGCCCGGGTGCTTCGCCGCCTTGCGTCCCGCCGCCATGTAGGGGGCGAGAGCCTTGCGTAGTTTCTTTGCATTGGCGGGATTGAGGTCGATCTCGTACGACTTCCCGTCCAGGCCGAACCGGACCGTTTCCGCTGCCGTCCCGCCGTCGATGTCGTCGGAGAGAGTGACTACCACGCGCTGAGCCACGGATATGGGTCCTTTCCTGCGGTTTCGCCTTCGCCTGACGGGGCGGCCCGACCTGACCGGATGGTCCGGCCTGCTGGTCCGAGCCGCCGGCCCGACCTGATGGGCGGGCTGAGCGGCTGCCCTGGCCGTCGGGCCGGTGGGGCCGACCGGACTGATCGGGGCGATCCGACCGATCCGGCCGTTCGTGCTCCGTGCTGACGTGCGGCGATACCGAAAAAATTCCGGCTGCGGGCGGGAGGCGATGCTGCTTTCCGCCGCATTCCTTTCTACAGCCGCCGGTGTCGCATTGTGAAGCCCTGCCAATTGCTTGAGCGTGTCATCCGCAATGGTGCCGACCGGCTTTTCTCCGGATTTCAGGCCGGGCTTCTGTGTGTCTTGTCCGGTCCTTCTTCGGTCCTTCTCTAGCCCTTCTTCGCATCTTCCGTGCGCCTTCTTCGTGCTTTCTCTGCATATCTATGCGCGTAGATTTTCGGGGCGGGTACGCTGAGGGAACCGCCTTCAGCACCACACCACCGGGAGTGCCAGTGGCACGCGTCGTAGTCGACGTCATGCTCAAGCCGGAGATCCTCGACCCGCAGGGCCAGGCGGTGCAGCGCGCACTGCCCCGCCTGGGCTTCGAGGGGATCGCGGACGTACGTCAGGGGAAGCGCTTCGAACTCGAGGTGGAGGGGCCGGTCGACGCCGCCGCCCTCGCCCGTATCCACGAGATGGCCGAAACGTTCCTCGCCAACACCGTCATCGAGGACTTCGTCGTGAAGGTGGAGTCGTGACCGCTCGTATCGGAGTCGTCACCTTCCCCGGCACGCTGGACGACCAGGACGCGCTGCGCGCCGTCCACCTCGCGGGCGCCGAACCCGTTTCCCTGTGGCATCGCGACAAGGACCTCAAGCAGGTCGACGCGGTCGTGCTCGCGGGCGGCTTCTCCTACGGCGACTACCTGCGGGCGGGCGCCATCTCCCGCTTCTCGCCGGTGATGGAGACCCTCATCGACCAGGCCAGGGCCGGGCTGCCGGTCCTCGGCATCTGCAACGGCTTCCAGATCCTCACCGAGGCCCATCTGCTGCCGGGCGCGATGCTGCGGAACAACCACCTGCACTTCATCTGCCGCGACCAGAAGCTGCGGGTGGAGAACGCGGAGACCGCCTGGACCGCCGACTACGCGCAGGGCCAGGAGATCTCCGTCCCGTTGAAGAACATGGACGGACGGTACGTCGCCGACGAGCGCACGCTCGACGAGCTGGAGGCCGAGGGCCGGGTCGCGTTCCGCTACCTGGATCTGAACCCGAACGGCTCGCTCCGCGACATCGCGGGCATCACCAACGCCGCAGGCAATGTCGTCGGCCTGATGCCCCACCCCGAGCACGCCGTGGAGCCGCTGATCGGCACGGGCGGCACGGACGGCCTTGGATTCTTCACCTCGATCATCAAGAAGCTGGTCGCCGCATGACTCTCGACACCGTCAAGCACGCCACCGAGACGCCCGAGGTCGAGCAGCCCTGGAAGGAACTCGGCCTCAAGGAGGACGAGTACGCGCGGATCCGTGAGATCCTCGGCCGCCGCCCGACCGGTGCCGAGCTCGCCATGTACTCGGTCATGTGGTCCGAGCACTGCTCGTACAAGAGCAGCAAGGTCCATCTGCGCCAGTTCGGCGAGAAGGCCCCCGAGAACGACGCGCTGCTCGTCGGTATCGGCGAGAACGCGGGCGTCGTGGACGTCGGCCAGGGCTACGCGGTCACCTTCAAGGTCGAGTCGCACAACCACCCCAGCTATATCGAGCCCTACCAGGGCGCGGCCACGGGTGTCGGCGGCATCGTCCGCGACATCCTCGCCATGGGGGCCCGCCCGGTCGCCGTGATGGACCCGCTGCGCTTCGGCGCCGCCGACCACCCCGACACCAAGCGCGTGCTGCCGGGGGTCGTCGCGGGCATCGGCGGCTACGGGAACTGCCTGGGTCTGCCGAACATCGGCGGCGAGGTCGTCTTCGACTCCTGCTACCAGGGCAACCCGCTGGTCAACGCCCTGTGCGTGGGCGTGATGAAGCACGAGGACATCCACCTCGCGAAGGCGTCCGGCGCCGGCAACAAGGTGATCCTCTACGGCGCCCGCACCGGCGGTGACGGCATCGGCGGCGTGTCCGTGCTCGCGTCCGAGACCTTCGACGACACGAAGCCGGCCAAGCGCCCCGCCGTCCAGGTCGGCGACCCCTTCCAGGAGAAGCTCCTCATCGAGTGCACCCTGGAGGTCTTCAAGGAGAAGCTGGTCGCCGGCATCCAGGACCTCGGCGGTGCCGGTCTGTCCTGCGCCACCTCCGAGCTGGCGAGTGCCGGCTCGGGCGGGATGCGGGTCGAGCTCGACACCGTGCCGCTGCGCGACGCGACCCTCTCGCCCGAGGAGATCCTCATGAGCGAGTCGCAGGAGCGGATGTGCGCGATCGTGGAGCCGCGCTACGTCGAGCGCTTCATGGAGATCTGCGAGAAGTGGGACGTCATCGCCACCGTGATCGGTGAGGTGACCGACGGCGAGCGCCTTGAGATCTTCTGGCACGGCGAGCAGATCGTGGACGTACCGCCGCGCACCGTCGCCCATGAGGGACCGGTGTACGAGCGCCCGTACGCCCGCCCCGAATGGCAGGACGCGCTCCAGGCCGACGACGCGGGCCGGCTGCCGCGTCCGGGCGATGGCGGTGAGCTGCGCGAGCAGGTCCTGAAGCTCGCCGCATCCCCGAACCAGGCGTCGAAGTCCTGGATCACGGACCAGTACGACCGCTTCGTGCAGGGCAACACCGTGCTCTCCCAGCCCGAGGACTCCGGCATGGTCCGGATCGACCCGGACACCAACCTCGGAGTCGCGGTCGCGACGGACGGCAACGGCCGGTACGCCAAGCTCGACCCGTACGCGGGTGCGCAGCTCGCGCTGGCCGAGGCGTACCGCAACGTCGCCGCGACCGGCGCCAAGCCGCTGGCGGTCTCGGACTGCCTGAACTTCGGCTCGCCAGAGGACCCGGCCGTGATGTGGCAGTTCGCGGAGGCCACCCGCGGTCTCGCGGACGCCTGCCAGATCCTCGGCACCCCGGTGACCGGCGGCAATGTCTCGCTCTACAACCAGACGGGCGAGACTGCGATCCACCCGACCCCGGTCGTCGCGGTCCTGGGCGTGATCGACGATGTCACCCGGCGCACCCCGATGGCGTTCGCCGAGGAGGGGCAGCTGCTGTACCTGCTGGGTGACACCCGCGAGGAGTTCGGCGGCTCCGCCTGGTCGCAGGTGGTGCACGGACATCTCGGCGGTCTGCCGCCGAAGGTCGACCTGGAGCGGGAGCGGCTGCTGGCCGAGATCCTGATCTCGGCGTCCCGTGACGGCATGGTCGACGCGGCGCACGACCTCTCGGACGGCGGTCTGATCCAGGCGGTCACCGAGTCCTGCCTGCGCGGCGGCAAGGGTGTCCGGCTGATCGTCCCCGACGGGCTGGACGCGTTCACCTTCCTGTTCAGCGAGTCGGCGGGCCGTGCGGTCGTGGCCGTCCCGCGCAGCGAGGAGCTCCGCTTCACCGACATGTGCGGAGCGCGGGGTCTGCCCGCCACGCGGATCGGTGTGGTCGACGGGGACGCGGTGGAGGTGCAGGGCGAGTTCGGCATCCCGCTGAGCGAGCTGCGCACGGCGCACGAGGAGACTGTTCCGGGGCTGTTCGCCTGATCGCCCCGCTCACCGTCTGATCGACAGCAGCGCATAAGTACGACAAGGGCCCCCGCCCGGACGAGGTCAGTCCGGGTGGGGGCTTCGTCATGTGTGCGCGCCGACATCGGCCTTGCTTGGAATTACGTAATTACGTAAACTTCAGTTGTGGATCTGGAAGAACGCGTTGCCGAGCTCGAACGACGGCTGGCCGTGCTGGAGGAGGCCCGGCGTGTGTCTCCGACCGTCGGCGAAGCCGACTTCTGGGCGCTCGACGGACTGAAGCAGCGGCTCACCGATGCCGGAGCGGCCGACGGCGGAGTCCTGTTCACCGGTGCCGTCCGGCTGCCCGAAGGGGAGCGCTACGAGTGGCAGTACGGCGCCCTGACCGAGCGGCTGCTGGACGACGACTGGACGGAGGCCGCCGACGCCTTCGCCGCGCTGGGCCATCCCGTACGGCTGCGACTGCTACGGGAGATCGTGGGCGGCCGGCGCACGGCCGCGGAGCTGGCCGAACTCGAAGGGCTCGGCACGACCGGCCAGATCTACCACCACCTGCGCCAGCTGACCGCCGCCGGCTGGCTGCACACCACGGGCCGGGGCCGCTACGAGGTCCCCGCGGCTAGGGCCGTCCCGTTGCTGGTGGTGCTCACCGCGGCACGGCCATAGCTCTTCTGCCGACTCCACGGCTCCATAGGGGGAACCGATCCATGAAATCGCAGCAGTGGAAACCGTCTGATCAGTCCCATCGGCCGGCGTCCCGCCCGGTCGCGCGCCAGGCAGCGGTACTCCTTCACCGCACGCTGTGGCTGGTGTTCATCGCCCAAGCGCTCGCCTCGCTGTTCATGCAGCTTCCGTATGACTACTGGGTGGGCTGGCTTCCCGGTCTCGGGGCCATCGCCTTCACCATCGGTCTGACAGCAGCCGGCGGATCCGCCGTGCGCGGTGCGGAACCGGTCGCAACCGGAGCGCCAGTGGCCGGACTCTGGTCCGCCCTCAACAGCCCCGCCGACCGCACACCGAGCCACGGCACGCACCGCTACGGACAGACCTACGCCATCGACATCGTCGCCGAGTCGGATGAGCGGCCCCGCCCGCCCTTCGCCGTGCTGTGGCCGCTCGTCCGCCGCAGCAGCGACTTCCCGGCCTTCGGGGCACCCCTGTACGCGGTCGCCGACGCCACCGTGGTCCATGCCAGCGACCACCGGAGGGACCATCTGAGCCGCAATTCCTGGCCGGCAGTGATCTACCTGCTGCTGATCGAGGGCACCGTCCGGTACCTCGCGGGGCGTGGTCCGCTCCTGGGTAATCACCTCGTGCTCGACCTCGGCGACGGGACGTACGCGGCATACGCCCATCTCCAGCGCGGCTCCCTCCGGGTCCGGGAGGGGGACCGGGTGAGCTCGGGACAACTGATCGCGCACTGCGGGAACTCGGGGAACTCGAGCGAACCGCACCTTCACTTCCAGTTGATGGACGGACCCGACTTCAGGACGGCTCGTGGCATTCCGTTCACCTGGCGCGGCATCGGCGTGCCGAAGAATCGTGAGACCTTCACCGCGGATCCGCAGGCTCCCGCGGATCCCGCTGACCCGGCCGCGTCCCGCGTGTCCGGCTGAGCTAGCCTCACGCCATGCCACCGGCCAGGAAACGAGCCCGCAGCTACGACCACACCAAGATCGGCGCCGCGGTGCTCACGCAGCTCGGCCATGTACGGCAGACGGTGCGGACGCTGACGCCCGAGGAGCTGGCCGCCCCCACCAGGCTCGGCACCTGGACAGTCCGCGAACTCGCCGTCCATATCGCGCAGGCCACCGGGGCGGTGGCCGCTGCCGCCGCCTGCCCGGCGCCGCCGAAGCAGGACTTCGCGCTGCTGGACTGGCCGCGGCGAACCATGGAGCGGTCCGCCGCGATCGACCAGGGCGCCCGTGAGGCCGCCGAGTCCGTCTCCACCGCGGCTGCCCTGGGCGAGTTGTACGACGGGGTCGCCAGAGGACTCGCGGACGCGCTCGAGGCCGGCAGCGGCGACCGGCTCCTCGCCACCCGCCAGGGCGCGATGCGCCTCGGCGACCTTCTGGTCACACGTGCTGTGGAGCTGATCGTCCATACCGATGATCTGAACGCCGCGACCGGCCGTGACGTCCCCCTCGAAAGGCAGGCGCTGGCCGCTTGTGTACGGCTGCTCGCGGACACCCTCGCCGTGAGGGCCCCGGGTGGCTCGGTCGAGGTGCGTGTCCCGCCGTATGCGGTGGTGCAGTGCGTCGAGGGCCCCCGGCACACCCGTGGCACCCCGCCAAATGTGGTCGAGACCGACCCGCTCACCTGGATCAGGGTCGCGACCGGTCGCACCGGATGGGACGAGGCGCTCGCCGCCGCCCGGGTGAGCGCCAGCGGTGAACGCGCCGACATTTCCGGGCTGCTGCCCGTTCTTTCCTGAGGGAACCGTGGTCACAGCGGTACCGTCAGACCGACATGCGAATCAAGCAGATCGTTCCCGGTACGGCTGTGCGGACCCTGCCGCTGCCCCTGACCCTGGCCGCCGTCCTTGCGCTGACCGCCTGCGGCACCGAGCAGGGGCCGGGCAGCGGGGGCGCTTCCGAGGTGCGTCCAGAGACCCCTGTCACCGGTGTGCACTGGTCCGTTGACAGCGTGACCGTCGACGGCAAGAAGTCGGCCGCCCCCGAAGGCGCCCACCTCCTGATCGACACCAAGGGCCGTGCCGAGGGCAACTTCGGCTGCAACCATTTCGGCGCCGATGCCACCGTGGACGGCAGCACGATCACCGTCGGCCAGGTCGAGCGGACCGAGATGGGCTGCGCCAACGACATCGACGCGTTCGAACGCACCATGAGTGAGGCCTTCTCCGGCGAACTCGACGCGAAGCGCTCGGACGGGACCCTGACGCTGACCACGGAACGGGGCGACACCATCGTCCTCACCGAGCAGCAGCCCGCCCCGCTCGTCGGCACCAAGTGGACTGTCAGCTCTCTGCTGACCGGTGACCGGGCTGCTTCAGTGCCGGTGGGTGCGGAGAAGCGGGCGTATCTCGTGCTCGGCAAGGACGGTTCGGTGCGGGGCAGCCTCGGCTGCAACACCTTCAGCGGTACGGCGAAGGTCTCCGAGTCCGGGTCCACGATCACCTTCGGCAGGCTCGCCACCACGCGCAGGATGTGCGCGCCACCGCAGATGACGCTGGAGAGCGAGCTGGGCAAGGTGCTCCGGGGGACGGTGTCGTACGAGCTCGACCACCGGCGCCTCAGCCTGACCGGCACCACCGGCGACGGCAGTGGCAAGGGAGCCGAGGCGACCGCGTCCTGACCACGCGATGGGATCGGTGCGACCGGTACGACAGCGCGACGGTACGACAGGCGGAAAAGCGACAGACGGTGAAGTGCGCGGAAGTGACTTGCGGCACCCCGCTGCACCCGGCCGACCCCTCCGTAGGACCGCCCAAGGGCTCTATTGCACGGCTTTCGTATGAACCTCCGAGAGGTGCGGCGGCTCATTTGCCCCGTACCCAATTCGGACCAGTGGTCGATCTCGCCTACACTCGGTGCCGTGCCACGTGGTGACGGACGACTCAACCACGACCTGCTCCCCGGCGAGAAGGGCCCCCAGGACGCTTGCGGCGTCTTCGGTGTCTGGGCTCCGGGTGAAGAGGTCGCCAAGCTCACGTACTTCGGGCTCTACGCCCTCCAACACCGGGGCCAGGAATCCGCGGGTATCGCGGTCAGCAACGGCTCCCAGATCCTCGTCTTCAAGGACATGGGCCTCGTTTCCCAGGTCTTCGACGAGACCTCCCTCGGCTCCCTCCGCGGCCATATCGCCGTCGGACACGCCCGCTACTCGACCACCGGTGCCTCCGTGTGGGAGAACGCGCAGCCGACCTTCCGGGCTACCGCCAACGGCTCCATCGCGCTCGGCCACAACGGCAACCTGGTCAACACGGCGCAGCTCGCCGAGATGGTCGCCGACCTGCCCCGCAGGGACGGCCGCGCCACCCAGGTCGCCGCCACCAACGACACCGACCTCGTCACGGCGCTGCTCGCCGGGCAGACCGACGACGACGGCAAGCCGCTCACCATCGAGCAGGCAGCCGCCAAGGTGCTCCCGGAGGTCCGGGGCGCCTTCTCCCTCGTCTTCATGGACGAGCACACCCTCTACGCAGCCCGTGACCCGCAGGGCATCCGCCCGCTGGTGCTCGGCCGGCTGGAGCGCGGCTGGGTGGTCGCGTCGGAGACCGCCGCTCTCGACATCTGCGGTGCCGGCTTCGTTCGCGAGATCGAGCCCGGCGAGATGATCGCGATTGACGAGCAGGGTCTCCGCACCTCTCGATTCGCGGAAGCGAAGCCCAAGGGCTGTGTCTTCGAGTACGTCTATCTGGCCCGCCCCGACACCGAGATCGCCGGACGCAACGTCTATCTGTCCCGGGTCGAGATGGGCCGCCGCCTCGCCAAGGAAGCACCCGCCGACGCCGACCTGGTGATAGCGACACCCGAGTCCGGAACCCCTGCCGCGATCGGGTACGCCGAGGCGTCAGGCATCCCGTTCGGCGCGGGGCTTGTCAAGAACGCCTATGTCGGCCGGACCTTCATCCAGCCGTCCCAGACCATCCGCCAGCTCGGCATCCGCCTGAAGCTCAACCCGCTGAAGGAAGTCATCCAGGGCAAGCGCCTGGTGGTCGTGGACGACTCGATCGTCCGCGGCAACACCCAGCGCGCGCTGGTCCGGATGCTCCGTGAGGCAGGCGCCGCCGAGGTCCATGTGCGGATCTCCTCGCCACCGGTCAAGTGGCCCTGCTTCTTCGGTATCGACTTCGCGACGCGCGCCGAGCTCATCGCCAACGGGATGACGATCGAGGAGATCGGCGCCTCGCTCGGTGCCGACTCGCTGTCGTACATCTCCCTCGACGGCATGATCGAGGCCACCACCATCGCGAAGCCGAACCTCTGCCGTGCCTGCTTCGACGGCGAGTACCCGATGGACCTGCCCGACCCCGAGCTCCTCGGCAAGCAGCTCCTGGAGACCGAGCTGGCGGGCGGCTCCGATGCCGCCGACACTCTGCGCCGTCCCTGAGAGCCCGCCCCGAAGCCCGCTGGGGGCCCCATGGGCCCCGGGCGAGAGCAGAGAGCCCTTGAGGGCCCAGCCGCCCCCAGGGCCGTCGCCCTTCACGTCCCCGACCAGGCCGGCCGGCCCCACGAGGGCTCACCGGGCATCCGATCCGACCGAAAGATCCCAGGCAATGTCTGAGACAGGTGCTTCCTACGCCGCCGCCGGCGTCGACATCGAAGCCGGTGACCGCGCCGTCGAGCTGATGAAGGAGTGGGTCAAGAAGGCCCGGCGCCCCGAGATGCTCGGTGGCATCGGCGGCTTCGCCGGCCTCTTCGACGCGTCCGCCCTCAAGCGCTACGAGCGCCCGCTGCTGGCCTCCGCTACCGATGGCGTCGGCACCAAGGTCGATCTGGCGCGTCAGATGGGCGTGTACGACACCATCGGCCATGACCTGGTCGCGATGGTCATGGACGACATCGTCGTCTGCGGCGCCGAGCCGCTGTTCATGACCGACTACATCTGCGTCGGCAAGGTCCACCCGGAGCGGGTGGCCGCGATCGTCAAGGGCATCGCCGAGGGCTGTGTGCTCGCCGGCTGCGCGCTGGTCGGCGGGGAGACCGCGGAGCACCCCGGGCTGCTCGGGCCGGACGACTTCGATGTGGCTGGCGCAGGTACGGGTGTCGTGGAGGCGGACCGGCTGCTTGGCGCGGATCGCATCCGTACGGGGGACGCGGTGATCGCCATGGCGGCCTCCGGCCTTCACTCGAACGGGTACTCGCTCGTTCGGCATGTGGTCTTCGACCGGGCCGGCTGGTCACTCGACCGCGAGGTGCCGGAGTTCGGGCGCACCCTCGGCGAGGAACTGCTGGAGCCCACGAAGATCTACTCGCTGGACTGCCTCGCGCTGACCCGTACCACCGAGGTGCACGCGTTCAGCCACATCACGGGCGGCGGGCTCGCGGCCAATCTTGCCCGGGTGGTCCCGGACGGTCTGCACGCGGTGGTCGACCGGTCGACCTGGACGCCGGCCCCGGTGTTCGAGCTGGTCGGGAGCGCGGGGCAGGTCGAGCGTCTTGAGCTGGAGAAGACCCTGAACATGGGCGTCGGCATGATCGCCGTCGTGCCCGGGGAGTCTGTCGACGCGGCGCTGACGACCCTGGCCGACCGCGGTGTTGACGCCTGGGTCGCGGGCGAGGTCACCGAGCGTGGCGAGCACACCACCGGTGCCGCGCTGGTGGGCGACTACGCCGGCTGATACGACGTGGGGCCGCCCCAGGCCCGCAGGGGAAGCGGCACGGGCTGGACATCGTGACCAGCGGGAACAGCACAGAACCCGGTCCGGGGACAGGCCCCGGACCGGGTTTCGGTGTGAGCGTCAAGCGCCGCGGCGCTGTGATGAGGGACCGGACTCGTCCTCGTCCTCGTCATCCTCGTCATCGTTGTACAGCTCCGCGTAACGGGCGTACGGGTCGTCGTCTTCCTCGTCATCCTCGAACGGCTCACCGTTCGGCGGCTGGCTCGAAATCGGACTCGAAGTCGATGCGCCCAGCTCGTTGGCCAGACGCGACAGGTCAGTCCCGCCGCTGTTGTACTTCAGCTGGCGGGCGACCTTCGTCTGCTTGGCCTTGGCCCGGCCGCGCCCCATGGCTCGACCCCCTCGGTGACGGGGCTCGACGGCCCCAGAGTCTTGACACGCGTTCATGATTCGGAACGGGCTCTCCTCAGAGAGACCGGTCCGTAGAGCTTCAACGGTACCTGCTTCCGCGGCCATACGGTACGCCGCCCGCATGACGTGCCCCGGAGCCGAACCCGCGAGGCGCCCCGTCCTCGCTGGTCAGCTGCGATTTTAACCTCTTTCGGCAGGCGACCCGCCGATGGGCGTGAGGCATCTCTCCCCGCCCGCGGACACAAGTCTGTGCGAACGCACCAATGCGGAGAGTGTTCGAGAGG
>NZ_JBHXFA010000039.1:27402-50796 GCF_042724175.1 Streptomyces sp. NPDC127084 | reverse complement strand
TTAACCCCACCCGAGATCGCGGCCCCCCCCCCGCCGCCGGGCGGTCTCGGCTCTGGACCGGGCGGTTGTCCCCCCCGGGGTGGGGGCCGCACCCACGGGCCGTGTCACGGAGTGGTGCCCCGGTGGCTCAGCCGGCCAGCGACGTGGTGGCCTCCGCGTCGTCGGTCTCCCTGCCCTTGTCCTCGGCGCCGCCGGCCGCCGCGCCGGTCTCCGCACTGTTCTCGGTGTCGGACTCCCGGTCGAGCTCGCCGATGGCCTGGGTGCCGATGCGCTGTGCCACACCGGTGTTGCGCGCTTCGGCCTTGGCCGCCAGGGCCTGCACCGCGGCGTCGAACTGCTCGATCGACGTGGGCTCGTCGGGCCCGAGCAGGTACTTCTTCAGATCGGCGCGCGCATCGGCCAGTGGGTCGGCTGCCGGATCGGACACCGCGGCCAGCATCTGGTCGAGTTCCACCGCGCTGTTGGAGAGGATGACCGCGGCGCGTACGGCGGTGTTCTGCCGCTTGAACTCCTCGGCACCCAGCTCGGCGGAGTCCGTCACCGCGTACGGCTTGCCGCTGGCGATGAAGTCGGAGACGACGCTGGAGATGTCGGAGACCATGGCGTCGGACTCGTTGAAGCAGTCGTAGAGCTTGGGCTGCGAGCCGGTCACCACCAGGTGCTCCCACCAGCCGGTGGTGCGCCAGTACGCGTCGTTCCACTGCTCCCGCAGGGTCTTGGCCTCGGCCAGGCGCTGGGGGTCGGCGAGGGACACCCGGGACACCTCGGCCTCGTCGCCGCCGGCACGGCCGGGCTTGGCCAGTTCGGCGAGCCTGGCCTCGATACGGGTCAGCTCGGCGCGCGCGGCGTCCTGCGCGGGCTGCGCGGCGGCGGCCTGCTGCGTCCAGCGGGGGTCGGTGGCGCGCTCGGCGGCGGCGTTCCTCACCATCGTCATGATCCGCTGATGGATGACCAGGGCCTTCTTGTTGCGGATGCCGGTGAAGGGGTGCGGCTTGTAGATGAGGCGCACCGGCCGCTCGGCCTCCAGCAGCCGGCGGACGATGTTCTCCCCCGCGAGCAGCAGGGAGGTGTTGCCGGGGTTGTTGTCCCAGCCCTCCCAGGTCGGGGCGTAGAGAACGGTAGGGATGGGGTTCCTGCCGGCGGCCCCGGCGGTCTCGATGGGCGCGAGCTGGGGACGGCCCACCTCGACGATGTCCTCGTCGCGGACACCGACGTCGGCGAGGGCATAGCGGTCGCGGCCCGCCCGGCCGGCGGTCCAGACCTCGTCGTACACCTTGGAGTACGGGTTGACGCTGGCGAGCTTGTCGCTGTCGCCGTGGCCGATGAAGACGTGCTTCATGGTCGGCACCCGCAGCATGTGGATGTTCTTGCCGACGTTCGCCGGGTAGAGCGTGACTCGGATCGTGTCCAGCTTCATCGCCATGAGGTGCTGCCCGCCGGGGACGCACAGCACGGGCACGGAGGTCTCGTTGAGCTTCCTGACGAGGCCCCGCTCACGCATGATGATGATCGGCCGCCCCTCCAGCTGCTCCATGGTCTCCAGCCACATGTTGACCTGGTAGGCGGACTCGTCCGAGCCGGAGAAGTACAGCGCGACCGTGGGCTGGTACTCGCCCAGCCACTTCTGGACGGCCTTGAGCACAGCGGGCACGGAAGGCACCCTGCGGCCACGGCGCAGATAGGGCACCAGAGCGGCGGTGTAGACCAGGCCGAGGCCGATGGTGATCGCGACGCCGATGTACCCCACCAGGTAGTGACCGGTGGCGGCGGCGATGATCATGCAGGTCATGGCCGGGATGTCGAGGTGCAGCATCTTCTCGCCGGAACGGCGCAGCAGGGCACGCGGCGGGGCGTCCGGGATGCGCACGGCGTTGAGGTCGACATTGCGGGTGACGACCGGCATCGTGCGGCGCAGCTTGATGAGGGTGGTCAGAGCACCCTGCGGCGCCTGGAGGCCGTAGAAGAGCAGGAAGCAGGCGACCGCGGCGTAGAACAGCGGCTGCTCGGCGAGGCCGAGGCGGGCGAGCAGCAGGATCAGCAGCAGCTGGCGGAGCAGGAAGCGGATCGGCAGACCCGCCCTGACCTTGCTCAGCCGGTTGACCAGATAGCTACCGCGCTGGTGCAGATACCAGTCGGCCGTGTAGGTCACCGCGGCGGACACCGCGAACATCCAGAGGTTCGGGATCAGCGCGGCACTCAGCACGCAGAGATAACCGAGCGGCATGAGCACGGCAGCGACCAGCTCTGATCGGCTGCCTACTCGTGCCAGGCGAATGGCGGTCGAAATCACGAAGAACCTGCCTCCAAAACTGCCGGTGGTTCACAATCGCAGGATTTTGTGAAGGCAGTGCTTCACGCGATCGGGCCCCCGTATCGCCTAAGCGCTAAGCCGAGGCAATTCAGAGGCCCGATGAGCGACTAACGATCTTAGCGGCGATAGCGGTGGATTATTACACATCTTCCTGACGGTCGAGCACAGACGCCAGAGCCTGCTCGAACCCGCTGGCCTCACTGGCCTCGCGGGTCGGATCCTGCTGCCGTACGTCGATGACATGCCCGGTCATTTCGGACAGCAGAACGTCCAGCGAGGTCCGGGCCACGGCCTCGGAGGACAGCAGCGAGCCCGCCGGTTCCTGACCGAACGCCTTGGTACGCATGGGCGTCGCGGTGCGCTCCGGGTTGACGCAATTCACACGGATTCCCTCAGCCGCCCATTCGTCGGCGAGGGCCTGGGTCAGATTCACCATTGCGGCCTTCGTGGACGAGTAAAGGCTGTACTCGGCGCGGCCCCTGGTGTAGCTGGAAGAGGTGTACAGGAGCAGTTGCCCCTTGGTCTCGACAAGATACTTGTATGACGCACGTGCAATCTGGACAGGCGCCAGGTAATTGACGTTCAGTGCTTCCTGGATGGTCGCGTTGTCGGTCTCGGCGAGCTTGCCGATGCGCAGGACGCCTGCGGTGTTGATGACGTAGTCGACCCGGCCGCTCTCGGCGTAGGCGCGGGACAGCGCGTCGTCCACATGCTCCGGGTTCTCGACATGGGTGCCGGTGGTGGAGCGGCCGAGAGCGTAGACGTTGGCGCCGTACTGCTCGGCGAGCGCCGCGATGTCGGCACCGATGCCGTACGAGCCGCCGAAGACGACCAGGGTCTTGCCCGCCAGGAGCTCCCGGTAAGCGGCCTCGTCAGCCTGGCGCGGAGCGGCGGTCGAAGCGAGCTGGAAGAGCTTGTCCGCGATGAAGACGTCGACCGGCTGGGTCACCTTCATGTTGTACTCGTCACCCGCGACGACATAGATCGGCACGTCGGGCAGATACCTGAGCACGACGCTGCAGTCGTCCGTGGCCTGGAAGTTGGGGTCGCCCGCGGCGATCTCGTAGGCCTTGCGGATCGTGGAAAGCTTGAACGCCTGCGGGGTCTGGCCGCGCCGAAGGCGGGACCGGTCCGGGACGTCCGTGATGAACTCGCCGTCCTCGCCATGGGTGCGGGTCACGATGATGGTGTCCGCGGAGGGGATGGCGACGTCCACGGCCTGGTACCGGTCGAGGGCCTGCACACAGTCCGCGATCACTCGCTGTGACAGAAGCGGACGCACCGCGTCATGGAAGAGGACATTGGCGTCCTCACCCTCCGCGAGGCCCTCGCCGAGGGCGGCGATGGCCCGCTCGGTGGTCTCGTTACGGGTGGCGCCGCCCTCGATGATCCGGCGGACCTTGGTGAGTCCCGCCTTGGCGACGATCTTCTCCACATCGGGGACAAAACCCGGCGCCATCAGCACGATCACCTCGTCGATGGCCTCCGCCTGCTCGAAGATCGTGAGGGTGTGCTCGATGACGGCCTTGCCCGCGATCTTCAGCAGCTGCTTCGGGATCGCAAGGCCCACCCGCTGCCCGGTACCTCCGGCCAGCACGACAGCGGTGGTGCGGGTCTTGGCTTCATGTGGCACGGACACAGACGACCTCTACCTTGCGTTGATGGGGGGACGGTGTGATGGTCGCACTCTGCGTGACGGTCTCGCAAGGCGCGCACTGTGCGCCCCACACTGTCCCGGAACCCTGTGTTCCCCCTGTGGCCAGGGGGATTTGCGGGGATGTGGGCGGCGGACCGCGTGACTGATGCCACACCCGTCCGCGGTCTCACTGCGTTACCTCGTCACTTCGCCGTTTTGTCGACGACGTTCATCACGAGTTCGTTTCCCGCACTGAAGAAGATCTTCACCACCACCATGTCCCGCGCCCTGCGACGCAGTCGCCGCAGCACCGCGCGCAGCCGTGCGAGCGGGCGGGGCTTGAGCAGTTCGACCGCGGGATACGGGTGGACCGGGCCCTTCTCCACCACGTCGTCCAGCAACCTGCCGATCCTCGCAAGCCCGGCACCGGGGGCGTAACGCAACCACAGGTCCCAGACGTCGTGGGCTTCGGCCTGGATACGGGTGAGCGCGGCAAGCGGAACGGTGGAGCGGAAACCGTCGGTGCCGACGCGGGCGCCGCGGAACTCCAGCTCGCCGGGGCTCTTGCCGCGGCGGCGCAGTACCAGGACTGGATCACCGGTGAGTTGCGCCTCGCCCAGCAAACGCCCGGAAACAGTGATGTCGCGTTCAGTGACATTGACCGTGCCCGACTCGGCGTGGACCGGCCGCACCCAGGAACGCAGGGTGAGTCCGCCGTGACGCACATAGGGGACGAGCGCGCCCACCGGAGCACCGGGGCGGAGCCGGTCCGCGGCGCGCATCGCTCCGCGCTGGTCGACGGCGCGGGTCACCAGGGGAGCGTGCTGTCCGCCAGCCCCCGACTCTGAGATGTGGCAGGTCCAGATCCCCTCCGCGAAGTCGTGGTCCGCGGGGATGGCGGCACTGCCACGCTCGTCGAAAGGGAAGGTCCGGTCGGGTACAGAGGGGTCGGGGTGGACGCAGAGCAGGGCGCCGGCGCCGGCCCGCTGTCCGAGCAGGGTCACCGTGATCGCCCCCGACTCCTCGGTGACGCAGTCGACGCATGGGGCGCCGGCGGTGTCCGGCTCCTCGCTGCCGCCCGGGCCGGCCGGGGCGGGGGTCACCCCCGCCTGCCCCGCGGAATCCCGGTCCCTGGAGCCCGCGCCCAGATCCGCGAACAGTTCCTCGTACTGCTTGGCGACCGGTCCTGGGTCGAAGCGGCGTGCATGGGAGAGCGCTGCGGCGCCCATCCGCCGGCGCAGGTCCTCGTTGTCGATGAGTCGCAGAAGAGCCGCGGCGATGGCATCGGTGTCACCGACGGGGACGAGGAATCCGTCCACACCGTCGGCGATGATCTCCCGGGGCCCGTAGTCGCAGTCGGTGCTCACCACAGGCAGCCCGCAGCGCATCGCCTCGACCAGGGTCATGCCGAAGGACTCATGGCGTGAGGTAGACACGGCGATGGCGCCCTTGACCCACTCCGGCTCGATCGGCGAGCGCGGGCCCATGAGCTGAATGTGGTTGTAGAGGCCCAGGGCGTCGATGCGCCTGCGCAGGCGCTCCTTCTGCTTGCCCCAGCCGCAGATCCGCAGGGTCCACTCCGGGCGCGCGGCGACCACCTTGCCGAACGCCTCGATCAGCACGTCGTACTGCTTCTCGGAGGCGAGCCGCCCGGCCGCCACGACGGTGGTGCCGCGCAGATCGGAGGGGGCGACCATGGGCTCGGGCACGCTGTTGGGAATGGCCAGCACTCTTGTGCCGGGCAGCGGCATACGCTCCCGCCACACCGCCGCGTCGCCCTCCGACACGGTCACGAACGCGTCCATGGCGGCGAGATAGGGCTTCAGTTCGGCGCGCAGCTCGGACTTGTGGTGGTTGTGCGTCATGTGCTCCTGGCCGATGAGCACGGCGCTCCCAGGCGCGAACTGGGCGGCATAGGCGACCAGTCCAGGCCGGGTGCCGATGACCACATCGGCATCGGAGCCGGCGTAGTGGTCGCGCACTCGCTGGTCGGAGAGCTCGCTGTACTCCTTGAACCGCGCCTCGTGGGCGGGGAAGCACCCGGCGGGCCGGAGCGCGAGCGGATGCTTCAGCTCGTTCGTGGGCGACTTGGGCCGGGTGTCGATGAGCGGTACGACGCTGATACGGGGGTCGATCGCGAAGAGCGGCTCGTCCCGGTGCCGGAAGACCGAGACGATCTCCACCTCGTGCCGCCCCGCGAGCTCTTCCGCCAGGTTGAGCGTGGTGCGGATGGTGCCGCCGATGCCGTAAATCGTATGGATGAGGAAGGAGACCTTCATCAACGCCCCGTTCGGTTTCCGTTGAGGCCCCTGTCACCTCAACCCCCGACGACAAGACGGGGATTAGGGGCGACAGGTTGCTCCTCGTACGGATTCCGAACAGATCTGCTGTTTCCGGCCGGAACCGGCTGGGACAAGCCGGCACCGGCCGGTACCGCGTGGTGCCGACCGGTGCCAAGTCCTGGCCGGTGCCGCCTAGAACGGATCGAAGTCGTCGAACGCGCGCTCCGCCTCGTCCCGCTCGGCATCGCGGTCCTTGCGGCGCTGGGCCGCGGGCCGCGGTGCCTCGAAGCGATGGTCCTCGCCGCGGCGGCCGAGCATCTCGGCACCCGCCATCATCGTGGGCTCCCAGTCGAAGACGACCGCGTTGTCCTCGGGGCCGATCGCCACGCCGTCGCCGGCCCGGGCGCCGGCCTTCATCAGCGCTTCCTCGACACCCAGGCGGTTCAGGCGGTCCGAAAGGTAGCCGACGGCCTCGTCGTTGTTGAAGTCGGTCTGGCGGACCCAGCGCTCCGGCTTCTCGCCGCGCACCCGGAAGAGCCCGTCCTCCTCCTGGACCACCCTGAAACCCGCGTCGTCGACCGCCTTCGGGCGGATGACGATCCGGGTCGCCTCCTCCTTGGGCTTGGCCGCGCGCGCCTTCGCGACGATGTCGGCCAGCGCGAAGGACAGCTCCTTCAGCCCGGTGCGCGCCACCGCCGACACCTCGAAGACGCGATAGCCGCGCTCCTCCAGGTCCGGGCGGATCATGTCCGCGAGGTCCTGCCCGTCCGGAATGTCGATCTTGTTGAGGACCACGATCCGGGGACGGTCGTCCAGCCCACCGTACTGCTTCAGCTCCTCCTCGATGACATCGAGATCGGAGACCGGATCGCGGTCGGACTCCAGGGTCGCCGTGTCCAGCACGTGCACGAGCACGGAGCAGCGCTCGACGTGCCGCAGGAACTCGAGCCCGAGGCCCCGGCCCTGACTGGCGCCGGGAATGAGACCCGGGACATCGGCGATGGTGTAGACGGTGGAGCCGGCGGTCACCACGCCCAGGTTCGGCACCAGGGTGGTGAAGGGGTAGTCGGCGATCTTGGGCTTGGCGGCGGACAGCACCGAGATCAGGGACGACTTGCCCGCACTCGGGTAGCCGACCAGCGCCACGTCGGCGACGGTCTTGAGCTCCAGCACGATGTCACCGGCGTCCCCCGGCTCGCCGAGCAGCGCGAAGCCGGGCGCCTTGCGGCGGGCGGAGGCGAGGGCGGCGTTCCCGAGGCCGCCGCGGCCGCCCTCGGCCGCGACGTAGGTCGTGCCGTGTCCGACCAGGTCGGCGAGCACATTGCCCTGCCTGTCCAGGATGACCGTGCCGTCCGGCACGGGCAGCACCAGGTCCTGGCCGTCCTTGCCGGAGCGGTTGCCGCCCTCTCCGGGCTTGCCGTTGGTGGCCTTGCGGTGCGGCGAGTGGTGGTAGTCGAGCAGCGTGGTCACGGACTGGTCGACGGTGAGGATCACATCGCCGCCGCGCCCGCCGTTGCCCCCGTCGGGGCCGCCGAGCGGTTTGAACTTCTCCCGGTGCACGGAGGCACAGCCGTGGCCTCCGTTACCCGCGGCGACATGCAGCTCGACGCGGTCCACGAAGGTGGTCATGGTGGTGCCTCCAGTACGGAAAATACGTGCGGAATGTCTACTGCGTAACACGCGAAAGGCGGACCCTCTTCCCGTAGGGGAAGAGAGGTCCGCCCTCGCGAAAGAGTTCGTTCTACGGGGCCTGGATCAGGCGACCGGAACGATGTTCACGACCTTGCGGCCACGGAACGTGCCGAACTCGACCGCACCGGCCTGGAGCGCGAACAGCGTGTCGTCGCCGCCACGGCCGACACCCGAGCCCGGGTGGAAGTGGGTGCCGCGCTGACGGACCAGGATCTCACCGGCGTTGACGACCTGACCGCCGAAGCGCTTCACGCCGAGCCGCTGAGCGTTGGAGTCGCGACCGTTCCGGGTGGACGATGCGCCCTTCTTGTGTGCCATCTCTCCTCAGTCCCTTACTTCGCAGCCGTGGGGATCGCCGTGACCTTGATCGCCGTGTACTGCTGGCGGTGGCCCTGACGACGGCGGTAGCCGGTCTTGTTCTTGTAGCGAAGGATGTCGATCTTCGCGCCCTTGTGGTGGTCCACGACCTCGGCCGTGACCTTGATGCCGGCCAGCACCCACGGGTCGCTGGTCACGGCCTCGCCGTCGACAACGAGCAGGGTCGAGAGCTCGACCGTGTCGCCAACCTTGGCAGTGGAAATCTTGTCAACCTCAACGATGTCGCCGACAGCAACCTTGTGCTGGCGACCACCGCTGCGCACGATGGCGTACACGCGGATCTCACTCTCACTCGCTCACGGGAACCCCTGATGCCAGCCGCCCGCACGGGCCGGGGCCCGGGACTGTCCGGAGTGGATGGACGGCCTCTCCCGACCCGAGGTCGGGAGGGAGGTGCTCAGAAGCCGGCGCGCATGGAAACACGCCGAGGGTCAAGGTTACGGGGCCGGGTTTAAGGGGTCAAACCGGGGGTCCGGCCACCCCATCCTCTCGGCCCGGCCCACGCCGCCAGCCCTCACAGGGCGATATCGGTCACCCGCCGTGCCGTGACGCCCCGTGCCCCACCGCCACCCGGCGACGCCGACCCCCGCCGGAACGCACCCGAGTCGCGCCGCATCCCACACACGCCAACTCCACGACAATTCCGGCACGTTCTTGTGGGTGATCTTGCACATAAAATTCACGGGCGCGCCCGATTTTCACCTACGATCCACAGCCATCACCAAGTCATTCCCACGGGGGGTTTTGCAGTCATGGCTGGAAAGAGGCGTGCCGACGTCGGCCGCAGACGGTTCATGCGGCTGGCGGGCGGCGGCGCGGCGGGGGTCGCGGTGGCCGGTGGCGGCGCGTTCACCGCCATGGCGACGGGGGTCTTCGAGCAGCCTGCACCCGATCTGTTCGCGAATATGCCGAGGTCGCTCGCGCTGAGCCTGCCCCAGACCCCGGCCGAGGGCATCCCGCTGCCTCCTCTCCCGGACCCCCTCGAAGACGGCACGGCCACCATCAATCCGGCGCGGCGGATTCCGTACGCGGACACCAGTCCGGACGCCCGGGCCGTCGAGAAGGACATACCGACCGCCCTGCCGTTCTCGTTCAACCGCGACGGCTTCAAGATGGTGGAGGATCTGCCGGAGGCACTGCGGCCGTGGCGGAACCGCCCCACCCTGTGGGCGAACGTGTCCCCTTCGACGGGCGAGTACCACCTGAACTCCCAGGGTGTGTACATGAAGTACCCGAAGAAGCCTTCCGGCGGGTACAGCTCCGTCGGATACGACCACCCCGTGGGCCAGATCCAGTTCGGACTCGGCTGCATAGCCAGCTACCGCACCGAGACCGACCCCACCCGCAAGGCGCTCTTCCTCAAGCGCGCCAAGGCGCAGGCCGACCGGCTGATCGAGAAGCGGGTCGAAACCCGGGGCGCCTGGTACTTCCCGTACCCCTGGGACTACTCGCACCACACCCACAGCGGTGTCTCCTACAAGGCCCCCTGGTACTCCGGTATGGCCCAGGGCGAGGCGATCAGCCTCTTCGCCCAGCTCGCCCAGCTCGAGGGGATATCCGAGGGGGAGCGCACCCTCTACAAGGGCGCGGCCGACGGTGCCTTCGCTTCGCTGCTGCGTGCCGACAACGCATACCCCTGGGTCGTGGCCAAGGATCGTGCGGGCTACGTGTGGATCCACGAGTACCCGTTCAAGACACCGGGCACGGGTGACTTCACCTACAACGGCATGATCTTCGCGATGTTCGGTCTCTGGGACTACTACCAGCTGACCAGGAGCGAGCTGGCGGAGAAGCTCTACGACGGCTGCTGCACCACGATCGCGCGCTACTTCTCCCTGCTGCGCAATCCGCGCTGGTTCTCGTACTACTGCCAGGCCCACCGCATCCCGGCGAACACGTACCACCATCACCACATCACTCTGTGGCAGCAGCTGCACTGGCACACCAACAGCGTCCGGTTCGCCAACCAGATGGACCAGCTGATCGACGACTTCCCGAGCCCCGCCGTGAAGGCGGGCGCGACGATCGCGATCGCCAAGGGCACGCACACCCTGTACACAGTGGACACGAACGCCACCGGCGACTGGTACGAGAACGAGAAGACGGGCGCCGGCCGGGACAAGATCCTCAGCCGGAAGAAGGTCACCTTCGGCAGGGCCACCCAGGCACCCGTCGACAAGCGGCGCCGCATCCAGGGCGCGGGCATCTGGTACCGGATCAGCGCGGGCACCTACAAGGGCATGTGGATCGGCGAGTCATGGCCGAACGTCTTCCTGCGCGGGGAGCACCTCGCGGTCGGCTACCGGGTCGAGCGCACCCTGACCTTCCGCACCGGCACCGACGTCACGCTGTTCAAGTTCGGTGCCGACGGGGTTGCCGGCACCATGAAGACGATGCGGTACGACACATCGAAGACCGCGAAGTTCGACCGGCGGTCCGTGGTCAACGGCCGGCCGATGTGCCGGATCTCCGCGGGTGAGTTCGCCGGCCGATGGGTCCCCGCGAACCAGGTGACCACCGACGGCGCCTGATCACCCGCGGATACGCGGACGCATATCTCCATACGCGGCATATGAGGCATACGGGGCGTCTGCCGTCTGTCGATCTCACCGATCGGCTGGCGGCGGGCGCCCCGTATGCTCGCTGGTAGGCCAGACACCGGAAGGCAAGGCAGCGAAGTGAACTACAGGGTCCAGCCCAGCGCCCAGGTCGACGAGAGCGCCGAGATCGGCGCCGGCAGCAGCGTGTGGGATCTCGCACAGATCCGCGACGGCGCCCGCCTCGGCGAGGGCTGCGTGATCGGCCGCGGCGCCTATGTCGGCTCCGGCGTGCGCATGGGCGATAACTGCAAGCTCCAGAACTACGCGCTCGTCTACGAGCCGGCGGAGCTCGGTGACGGTGTCTTCATCGGCCCCGCCGTGGTGCTGACCAACGACCACAACCCGCGCTCGGTGGACCCGGAGGGCAAGCAGAAGCGCGGCGGCGACTGGGAGGCCGTGGGGGTCAAGATCGCCGATGGCGCCTCGATCGGCGCGCGGTCGGTATGTGTGGCCCCGATCAGCATCGGCCGCTGGGCCATGGTCGCCGCGGGCGCCGTCGTCACCAAGGACGTGCCCGACTTCGCGCTGGTCGTCGGGGTCCCGGCGCGCCAGGTCGGCTGGGTCGGCCGGGCCGGTGTGCGGCTGACCGAGCGCGACGGTGAGCCGGGGGTGTGGGAGTGCCCGCAGACCGGCTCCCTCTACGACGAGAAGGACGGCGTCCTGACCGAGCGTGCCGGCGGCTGACCCGGTGGCCGGCCGGCCACCGTGCGCAGCGGGTCCGGAGCCCCGCATGCGGCCCGCCCCGCCCCGGCCCGGGGCGTACTCGGTGACGCAACCGCTCACCACAGCTCACTCTCGACCACATCGCAATCGCATCCGGTCACGAAGCTCACCGGTCCAGAACCAGGCACTTTCGCCTATGGCCCGTTTTCGGTCGAAGTACGAGCGCGATTCACGCAATCGTTATCCGGCTGCCGAACAGTGCGGTAGGTGGCCCACCGCCGTCCCATCCCGTGTCCTGACCATGGCACACCGCCCTCGCCCCACGCCCCGGATCGCCCCGTGCGTCCTACCGGGCCCGGCAGGGCGCCGCTGTGGATTGCCTACCATGGCGACCAGTGTGAGACCGTGACACGCCCTCCTTTGTCCTGGACCAAGAAGAAGAGTGCTCAGTGAAAGTCATCAGCATCGTCGGAGCCCGTCCTCAATTGGTGAAGCTAGCCCCCATCGCGGCGGCGTTCGCGGAGACCGAGCACGAGCACTTCATCGTGCACACGGGACAGCACTACGACGCCGACCTCTCCGACGTCTTCTTCGACGGTCTCGGCATCCCGGACCCTGATGTCCACCTCGGGGTCGGGTCCGGCAGCCACGGCGTGCAGACCGGCTCGGTGCTCTCCGCGCTCGACCCGGTCCTGGAGCGCGAGAAGCCGGACTGGGTCCTCGTCTACGGCGACACCAACTCCACGATCGCCGGTGCCCTCTCCGCGGTGAAGATGCACCTCCCGGTGGCGCACCTGGAGGCGGGGCTGCGTTCCTTCAACCGCAGGATGCCCGAGGAGCACAACCGCGTGCTCACCGATCACTGCGCCGACCTGCTGCTCGCCCCCACCGAGGAGGCGATGCGCCACCTCGCGGGCGAGGGCCTCGCGGACCGCGCACAGCTCGCCGGGGACGTCATGGTCGACATCTGCCTGAAGATCCGGGACGCCGTACGCGCCGGGCAGCACCCCGCGCCCGCGCTGCCCGAGGGCATCGACCCGTCGCAGCCGTTCCTGCTGGCGACCCTGCACCGCCCGGACAACACCGACGACCCGGAGCGGCTCACCGCCATCCTGGAGTCGATGGCGAAGCTGCCGGTGCCGGTGGCACTGCTGGCCCACCCCCGTCTGGTGGCGCGGGCCGAGGCGCACGGCATCAACCTGGCGCAGGGCAGTGTGCACGTCGGCCGCCCGCTGCCGTACGCCGGTCTGGTGGCCGCCGTGCTGGCCTCCACCGGTGTGATCACCGACTCCGGCGGCCTGCAGAAGGAAGCGTTCCTGCTGGAGCGCATCTGCACCACGGTCCGTCCCGAGACCGAGTGGGTGGAAACCGTGGAGACCGGCTGGAACGTCCTCGTATCCGAGCCGCACCTCCTCTCTCCCGAGGAGCTGGCCGCGACGGTGACCCGTGCCGTGCCGACCGGTGACCCGGGTACCCCGTACGGCGACGGCCGTGCGGCGCAGAACGTCGTCCGGATCATGGAACAGTGGAAGGGGGGCAGCCGGCACGCGTGACGGGCACGTGGCCCACTTCACCGTGCTCCCCGGGTGTTCCTCGGGGAGTGTGGCGAGAGTGACCCGAATCCGTACATGTCACCGTGCTAGCGTCACCGGTTATGTCAGCGTCTCCCAGGTCCGGGCTGCCCACGGAAGGCAAGCGGCCCCATGTGATCTACCTCGCCATCGGTTTCCCGCCGGCCGCCAAGAGCTCGGCGTACCGCATGCGCGAGACCGCGAACCAGTTCATCAACGTGGGCTGGGACGTCACCGTCGTCACCGTCGCCCAGGAGTCCTGGGAACGGGACTCCGGAATCGACCTCACCCTGCTGGAGCAGGTCGACCCCAGGGTCAACATCGTCGAGCTGCCGCTCGCACGTGAGGACCTGGAGACGGACATCCGCCTCTACGACGAGGCCCGCGCGCTCAACCCCAACGGCTGGGTCGCCAAGCTCCGCCGCCGCCAGATGAAGCCGTTCCCCGAGCCGAACTTCGGCGAGTGGCGCACCGACCTGGAGCAGGCCGTCCTGCGGATCCACCAGGAGCACCCGGCGGACCTGCTGCTGGCCAGCTGCGTCCCGTACGTGAACCTCGCCGCGGCCTGGAAGCTGTGGGAGGAGAAGCAGGTGCCGTACGCGGTCGACTTCCGCGACGGCTGGTCCATCGACGTCATCGAGGGCGTCGAGGCCTTCGGCCCCGACTCCGAAGAGGGTCGCTGGGAGCGCAGGATCCTCGACCACGCGGTCTCGCTGTGGGTCGTGAACGACCCGATCGCCGAGCACTACCGCAAGCGCTACCCCGACTTCGCCGACCGGGTGCAGGTCGTGCGCAACGGCTACGACGCCGACAGCTCACCGGGCCGCGCCCACGCACCGGACCTGGAGTCCGGGCTGGTCTTCGGCTACCTCGGCACCGTGAACTTCACCCCGCAGCACCTGGAGACGGTGCTGAACGCCTGGCGGGCGGCCCGGGAGCGGGAGCCGCTGCTCGCCAACGCACGCTTCGAGGTGCGCGGACACATCGGCAACGGCGCGGGCCGTGAGGCCAACCGCCACACCGAGATCCTCAAGCAGGCCGAGGCCGACGGCGTCCACTTCGGCGGCCCCGCCGCCAAGGCCGAGGTCGCGTCGATCTACGCCCGCTGGGACGCGATGGTGCTGATCCTGATCGGCGGCCGCTACGTCACCTCCGGCAAGGTGTACGAGTACATGGCCACAGGCCTGCCCATCGTCTCGGCGCATGTCGTCGAGCACGACGCGTCGAACGTGCTCCAGGGGCACCCCCTGTGGACCGGTGCCGTCGGCATCGACGAGGCGGGGCTCACCGAGTCGTTCGTCAAGGCCGCCCACATGGCGGTGGAGACCAGCGACGAGGTGCACGCCGAGGCGATGGCGCACGCCGACCAGTTCACCCGCGAGGCGCTGATGACCGTCGCCGTGCAGAACCTCGTGGCGGGGTTCACGGCCGAGCGCGCCCCGGACCCGGCTGAGCAGCCCGCTGTCGTAGAGGCCGGCTGGCCGCCCGGAGCGGCCGCACCGGGCACCGGGGACGAGGACCCCCTCGCCGAGAAGTCGATCGTCACCGGAGGACCCACCCCGTGACCGAAGTCCTGTTCATCGCCACTGCCAAGCCGCAGTTCGGCGTGCTCGCCGACTCGGTGCGCAAGTTCAACGCCCAGGGCGCTCGTGTGCACCTGGCGGGCACCTTCCATCTGGAGTCCAGCGCCGAGGAGATCGGCGCGCTCGAGGTGGCCGGACTGCACCAGCTGCCGCGCAGTGTGGCCCACCGCAGCCAGGCACTGCGCCGCAAGGCGCGTACCTCGCCGCTCGGCATGCGGGTGTGGATGCAGTCCAAGGGCGACGCCTGGCTGCGCGCCCGGGCCCGCAAGGCGGATGTCCTGGTCGCCCTCGACCCGGGTGCCGTGTACACCGTGTGGCGGCTCGCCCAGTACAACCGCAGCGCCGAGGCCATGTTCGGTCTCGCTCCCGCGCTGAAGGCCGTCGAGGGTCTCCAGGCCCAGGGCGGCAGTGTCACCCGCCGTTCGGCACTTCCTCCGCTGGAGGCCGTCGCCCGCGATGTGCGCCGATCCGTGGACGGCCTGCCCGCCGCGGTGATGCGCACCGCGACCGCCCGCCCGGTGATGCGTTCCAGCGTGGGTGCCCGACTGTGGCGCACGGCGGTCACCGCACCCGGTGTGCCGACCAAGGTGCGCGCCGCGACCTCCCGTTATGTCGCCGAGGGCATGCAGTGGGCGGGTCGTACCAGCGGCGCGGCCATAGCGCTCGTCGCGGCGGCGTCCAAGATCCCGGACCTCGGGCTCAGGGCGCAGCTGATGGACGAGGCCGTGATGAAGGAGATCACCAAGGGCATCAGCCCGCGTGATCTCGGCAAGGCCGTCGCGGCCCAGCTCGCCCACGCGGACGAGAAGTTCGCCGCGGGCAAGACCGCGAAGGCCGCGGCGGCCCTGGACCGGGCGCTGTTCCTTGACTTCCACCGGGTGCTGCACATCGACCAGCTGACCTCGCCTCTGGCGAAGGACGCCGAGGGCTTCGTCAAGCCGCTGTACCGCTCCACGGCGATGCAGGCGCTCAGCCGTCCCCAGGGCCGCAAGGTCCCGGCGGCACCCGCGCCCAAGGACCGTCCGCTGCGGCTGCTGGTGACGACGAGCGCCAACGACAACTTCCTGCACCACATCCTGGAGCACTTCGGGGACCACCCCGACGTGGAGCTGCGCTACCTGGACCTGGCCGCATCGAAGCATCTGAAGCGGATCTCCTGGGCCGGCAAGCGGATGCTGGAGGACCGCCTCGCCGGCGGCACCAGTGACTACCAGGAAGAGGTGGAGCGTCTGATGCGCCCCTACCTCGACTGGGCCGACACGGTCTTCCTGGACTGGTCGGTCGGTCCGGCCGGAATGCTCACCACCATCGACCCGGGCGACACCCGGATCGTGGTGCGGCTGCACAGCTACGAGGCGTTCACGCGCTGGCCGCACATGACGGACTTCTCGCGGATCGACGACCTCGTCTTCGTCGCCCCGCACGTCAAGGACCTGACCGCGTCGCTCGTCCCGCAGCTGCGCGGCGAGTCGGCGCCCCGCTTCCACATCATCGACAACGCGATGGACCTCTCCGGCTTCGCCCGGCCGACGCCGGCCGATGCCCGCTTCAACCTGGGTCTGGTCGGCATAAGCCAGGTCGCCAAGGACCCGAAGTGGGCCGTGGACGTCCTGGAGCGGGTCCGCGAGCACGACGAGCGCTACCGGCTGATCCTGGTCGGCGGGGACATGGACCCCAAGACCAGCCGGGCGACCCGCGAGTACCGCCGTGAGTTCGAGAAGGAGCTCGCCCCGCTGGAGGAGTCCGGCGCCGTGGTCCGGTTGGGCCCGACGGACGACGTGCCGTCGAAGCTCACCGAGATCGGCACCATCATCAGCTCCTCGGTCCGCGAGGGCTGCCATGTCGGTCTGATGGAGGGTGCCGCGAGCGGCGCGGTCCCGGTCGCCCGGGACTGGCCCTTCTACGCGGGCAAGCCGAACAGCGCCCGGACCCTCTACCCGGAGGGCTGGGTGGTCGGCTCTCCCGAGGAGGCTGCGAAGCGCATCCTGGAGGCCACGGCCACCGAGCAGAGCTGGCGTGACGCAGGCAAGCTCGCGGCCGAGCACGCGCTGTCGGTGTGGGACTGGCCCGTGGTGCGCAAGCACTTCGACGAGCTGTTCCTCGGCGAGCGCTGAACGGTGAGCGGCAGGCCGTAGACCTATGCAAGAGGGCCCCCGGGTCACGTCCCGGGGGCCCTCTTCCATGCTGCTCGGCTACGGGTGGCGCAGCTGCCAGCCCGCCCAGGCCGACTCGACCATCTCCCGCACATCGTGGCGCGCACTCCAGCCGAGTTCCTCGCGGATGCGGTCGGCGGCGGCGACCACCCTGGCCGGGTCGCCGGGCCGGCGGGGCGTGACCTCGGGCTTGGTGTCCGTGTGACCGGTGACGTCCTGGATGATCCCGACCATGTCCGCGACCGAGACGCCCTCGCCCCGGCCGATGTTGAGGATCAGCCGGGCTTCCGGGTCGGCGGCGAGCCGCCGCGCGGCCGCGACATGCGCGGAGGCGATGTCCTCGACATGGATGTAGTCGCGGATGCAGGTGCCGTCGGGCGTCGGGTAGTCGTCACCGAAGATCCTCGGCGACTCGTCGGCGGTGAGGCGCTCGAAGACCATGGGGACCAGGTTGAACACACCGTCGTCACCCAGCTCGGGGGTGGCCGCGCCCGCCACGTTGAAGTAGCGCAGTGAGGCGGTGGCCATCGGGTGGACCTTGCCGACCGCGGTGACCAGCCACTCCCCGGCAAGCTTGGTCTCCCCGTACGGGTTGATCGGCGCGCACGGGGTCTGCTCGGTGACGAGGTCGACGTCCGGCATGCCGTACACGGCGGCGGACGAGGAGAACAGGAAGCGGCCCACCCCGGCGGCCACGGCCGCGTCCAGCAGGACCCGCAGACCCTCCACGTTCTCACGGTAGTAGTACAGCGGCCGCTCGACGGACTCGGCCACCTGCTTCTTGCCCGCGATGTGCACGATCCCGGTGATGTGGTGCTCGTGCAGGACACGGTCCACGGTGTTCCGGTCGAGGACCGTGCCGACTTCCAGCGGAACACCCGCCGGGAGCCGCTCGGGGCGCCCGGTGCTCAGGTCGTCGAGCACGACGACCCGCTCGCCGCCCTCGGTCATCGCCTTCACCACATGCGAGCCGATGAATCCGGCGCCGCCGGTGATCAACCAGGTCATGGGAAACCCTTCTGCAAGCGGGCCCTGTCCCGCGGTCGCACGGGACAGGGCCATGGTCCTTCGCGTACGGGGTCCGCCCTCAGCCGCCGATGACGACGCGGCGGACGCCCTCCCAGCGGGCCGGGTCCGTGGTGCGGCGGCCGTCGACCAGGACGGTGACGTCCGGCAGGTCGGAGGCGGCCAGCTCGCGGTACTCGGCGTGGTCGGCCTGGAGGATCGCGGCGGTGACCTGCTCGCCCTGGTGCGGGGTGAGGCCGTGCGCGGTCAGCTCGTCGGCGGTGTACATGGGGTCGGAGACGAACGGCACCGCGCCGCGCGCCTTCAGGGCCTCGACCGTCCCGAAGACACCGGAGAAGGCCGTCTCCTTGACGCCACCGCGGTAGGCGGCGCCCAGCACCAGTACGTTGACGTCCTTCAGATCGCCGTAGGCGGCGGCCAGCAGGTCGACGGCGTACTCGGGCATCGCGGCGTTGGCCTCGCGGGCGGCGCGCACGACGGTCGCCTCCGGGTCGTTCCACAGGTACATCCGCGGGTAGATCGGGATGCAGTGGCCGCCGACGGCGATACCGGGCTGGTGGATGTGGCTGTAGGGCTGCGAGTTGCAGGCCTCGATGACCTTCTTGACGTCGATGTCGTTCTTGTCGGCGAACCGGGCGAACTGGTTGGCCAGACCGATGTTGACATCGCGGTACGTGGTCTCGGCGAGCTTCGCCAGTTCCGAGGCCTCGGCGGTGCCCAGGTCCCACACACCGTTCGGCTGCGGCAGGTCGGCGCGCTCGTCGAAGTCGAGCACCTGCTCGTAGAACTCCACACCGTGCTTGGTGGAGGCCTCGTCGATGCCGCCGACCAGCTTCGGGTAGCGGCGCAGGTCGGCGAAGACCCGGCCGGTGAGCACCCGCTCCGGCGAGAACACCAGGTGGAAGTCCCGGCCCGCGGTCAGGCCGGAGGCCTGCTCCAGCATCGGGGCCCAGCGGGTGCGGGTGGTGCCGACCGGCAGCGTGGTCTCGTACGAGACCAGGGTGCCGGGCTTGAGGCCCTTGGCGATGGCCTGCGTGGCGGCGTCCATCCAGCCGAAGTCCGGAGTGCCCTCGGCGTCCACGAACAGCGGGACCACGACCACGACGGCCTCGGACTGTGCGACGGCCGCGGCGGTGTCGGTGGTGGCGGACAGCAGCCCGGCGTCGACGGCCTGCTTCAGCTTGACGTCCAGGGCGTGCTCACCGGGGAAGGGCTCGGTGCCGGCGTTGACCAGCTCCACGACCTTCTCGTTGACGTCGGCGCCGATGACCTTGTGGCCCTTGGCGGCGAACTGCACGGCGAGCGGAAGCCCGATCTTGCCGAGCGCGACTACACAGATATTCATCGGGTCAGTTTCCTCTTCACACGGGACATCAAGTGGCGCAGCCGGCCGCTCTCACGGGGCGCGAGGGACTCCCAGAGCGGAGCCGTGGTGATCACCAGCCGGCCCTTGTCGTTCGCGTTGGCCGCGATGCGGTACGGGATCTTCTCCCGCCAGCGGCGGGCCAGGGGCAGCGGTCGGCCCAGGGTCTTCACCGGGACCTCGTACGTCGAGCCTGCCACGTCCAGATAGGCGCGCACACCGAGCTTGGCCCTGGCGGGCTTGACCGGGATCCGCGCGGTGAGCACCGTGCCCGCACCGTCCTCGGTCACGGCGCGGCTCAACTCGCCTGTCAGAGCGGGAAGTTCGGTGCCTACGGGCAGTCGGCGGGCGCCGGGCTTGTCGGCGCTCTTGGGCATGGCCTTGTTGGCGAGTCGGATCGCGGCGTGGTCGGTCTCCCCCGTGACGGGGACCCGGACCGCGAGGACCAGGGCCAGCTCCTGGCCCTGCTGCTCCCACGCGGCGGAGACCAGGCCGGTGCCGTCGGCGAGCTGCTTGGGCACAGCCTCGCCGATGACCTCGTACAGCCGGTCCGGCAGGCCGAGTGCCGGATCGCGGAAGCCGGGGTAGCGCAGATACGCCCGCCCGTGCTCCAGCAGTATCGGCGGCGCCCCCGCTTCGGCCTCGTCCTCGATGGCGCGGACCAGTTCGGTGACCGCGCCGCGCTGGGCGAGCGCGATCCGTACCCGCCGCTTGACGTCCATCGAGTCGCGCAGCGAGTCGGTGAAGTACTCGTCGGCGAGTGTGGCGATCCCGGCGCAGATCCGCACCTGGAGCTCGCGGTCCAGGGCCGGGAAGTCGTCCTGGACCAGCTTGGCCAGCTCCCAGGTGAAGTGGCGCTTGAACACCGCGTCACGCTGGGGGCCGGCCTCGATCAGACCGGCCGTGGACTTCATGATCTCGGCGGTGCAGCGCAGCCGGGCCATATGGTCGGCGCGGTAGGTGATGTTGCTCGCGTCCCCGCGCTTCACCGCGTAGTAGTACGTGTAGTCGGCGAGTACCGAGATCTTCCTCGCCCGTACGCACGCCTCGATGGTGAACGGCTGGTCGCTGCCGACCGGCAGGTCCTCGGGGAAGCGCAGCTCGTACTTCTCGACCAGCTCGCGCCGGAACAGCTTGGTGTTGGCGAGCGTGAACGGCAGCGCCGAGTCGTACGGGCTGATGTCCGGGTCGCTCTTCTTGTAGAGCGCCTGGTGGACGTAGCGGCCGTTGGTGCCGACCATCTTGCCGGCGACGACGTCGGAGCCGTGCTCGTCGGCGCAGGCCACCATCCGCTCCAGCGCCTCTTTGCCGAGGTAGTCGTCGGAGCCGATGAAGTAGACGTAACGGCCGGTGGCCACCTCCAGCGCCCGGTTGCTGGGCGCGGCGGGGCCGCCCGAGTTCGGCTGGTGGATCACCTTCACGGTGCCGGGGTAGCGCTCGGCGAAGCGGTCGAGCTCCCGGCCGCTGTCGTCGGTCGAGCCGTCGTCCACGGCCACGACCTCCAGCCGGTCCACCCCGATGCTCTGCCCCACCAGGGAGTTCAGGCACTCGGTGAGGTAAGGCATGGTGTTGTAGACGGCGACGACGACGGTGACGTCGGGGGTGGTCAACTGGCCACGCCCTCCGGACTCAGCTTCACCGTGGTGCCGGTGTTGGCGGATTCGATGACCGCGGCGGCGACCTCGACGGTCCGCAGACCCTGGCGCAGGGTGCAGATGTCACCGGACTTGCCGAGCACGGCGTCCCGGAACAGCTCGTGCTCCACCAGCAGCGGCTCGCGCTTCGGGATGGCGTACCGGATCATGTCGCCCTCGGAGACACCGCGGAAGGCCTGGAGGGCTTCCCACTCGGTGGTGACGGCCGCGTTCGAGTAGAACGTCAGGTCGGCGGTGAGGGTGTCGGCGATGAAGCAGCCGCGCTCGCCGGTGACCGAGGTGAAGCGCTCCTTGAGCGGGCTCAGCCAGTTGACGAGGTGGCTGACCATCGTGCCGTCGGAGAGCTTGCCCACGGCGGAGACCATGTCCTCGTGGGGGCGGCCGGACTTGGAGACCGTGTGCGCCGCGATCGAGGTGTACTGCTGGCCGGTGACCCAGGCCGTCAGGTCGATGTCATGGGTGGCGAGGTCCTTGACCACGCCGACGTCGGCGATGCGGTGCGGGAACGGGCCCTGGCGGCGGGTGACGACCTGGAAGACGTCGCCGAGCTCGCCGGACTCGAGCCGGGCGCGCAGCGAACGCAGCGCCGGGTTGCAGCGCTCGATATGGCCGACTCCGGCCACCAGACCGCGCGACTCGAAGGCCTCGACCAGGCGGCGGGCGCCCTCGACGGTGTCCGCGACCGGCTTCTCGACCAGCGCGCCGACCCCGGCCTCGGCCAGCTTCAGGCCGACTTCCTCGTGCAGCGCGGTCGGGCAGGCGACCACGGCGTAGTCGATGCCGAGGGCGATCAGCTCCTCGACGGTGGACAGTACGGGGGCGCCCTGCGCCCAGCCGTTCTTGTCCCCCATCGGATCCACGACGGCGACCAGCTCGACGCCGTCGAGACCGGCCAGTACCCGGGCGTGGTGGCGCCCCATGGAGCCCAGGCCGATCAGCCCGGCCCGCAGTCCTGCAGCAGTCACAGGTTCTCTCCCAGCGCGTTCACGGCGGTGACGATGCGCTCAAGGTCGTTCGCGGTCAGCGAGGGGTGCACGGGCAGCGAGACGACCTCGGCCGCCGCGCGCTCGGTCTCCGGCAGGTCCCAGGTGCGGCCGGCCTTCTGGTCCGGCTCCCAGAACGGCTTCAGCCGGTGGATGGGCGTGGGGTAGTACACCGCGTTGCCGATCCCGGCCTCGCTGAGCTTCGCCATGGCGGCGGCGCGGTCCCCGCGGACCCGGATCGTGTACTGGTGGTAGATGTGGCGCGCGCCCTCGGCGACGACCGGGGTGACCACGTTCGGCGCGCTGATGTGCTCGGAGAGGTAAGCGGCGTTCGCGATGCGCTGCTCGGTCCAGCCCGGCAGCTTGGCCAGCTGCACGCGGCCGATGGCGGCGTTGACGTCCGTCATGCGCGTGTTGGTGCCGACGATCTCGTTGGCGTAGCGCTGCTCCATGCCCTGGTTGCGCAGCAGTCGCAGAGTGCGGGCGACCTCGGCGTCGGCCGTGGAGATCATGCCGCCCTCGAGGCTGTGCATGTTCTTGGTCGGGTAGAAGCTGAAGGTGCCACCGGCGCCGAAGGCGCCGACAGGGGTGCCGTGCAGGGCGGCGGCGTGCGCCTGGCAGGCGTCCTCGACCACGGCGAGCTTGTGCTTGTCGGCGATGGCCATGATCCGGTCCATCGCGGCCGGGTGGCCGTAGAGGTGGACCGGCATGATCGCGGCGGTGCGGGGGGTGATGGCGGCCTCGACCGCGGCCGGGTCCAGGCAGTACGTGTCCGGGTCGATGTCCGCGAACACGGCGTCGGCGCCGACCAGGCGGACCGCGTTGGCGGAGGCGGCGAACGAGAAGGAGGGGACGATCACCTCGTCGCCCGGGCCGATGTTCAGGGCCATCAGAAGGAGGTGCAGCGCGGAGGTACCGGAGTTGACGGCCACGCAGTGGCGCCCCTGTACGAGCTCCGAGAAGCCCTCCTCGAACGCGGCGACCTCAGGCCCCTGCACGACCATGCCGCTGCGCAGCACGCGTACGGCGGCCTCGATCTCGTCTTCACCGATGACCGGGCGGGCAGCGGGGATGGGCTGCTCGTTGCTGCTCGGCATTTGGGACGTCCTCCTTGAACACCGCGAGAGCTCTATGTGGCAGAGACACGGGGCCTGCGGGGCGTTCTGTGGGCCACGCGAACCCCCCGGCACGATGATGCCGACGCCCTACCGAGGATTGTTTGGAACCGGTCAGTCCGTACAACCGGACTGGTCACCGACCGTATTCCTTCGGGATTCTGCGGGCTGGGCCCCGACACGGCAGCAACCGGCGTCACATTATCAGGGATTCTCAAGTCAATTCCGGGACGGTTAACGACCCCAGGCATCGATTGCGCTACGAATACCGCGTCCCCGGGGGCCCCCCGGGGGGGGGGGGGGGGCGGGAATAACAGGGGGGGGCGCCCCGGAGTGGAGGGGGGGGGGGGCCGGGGCGCCCCCCCCCGCGGCGCCGGGCCCGC
>NZ_JBHXFA010000039.1:8913-27392 GCF_042724175.1 Streptomyces sp. NPDC127084 | reverse complement strand
TCTTTCGCCAACACAACCCCGCCCCCCCCCCCCCCGGGGGGGGGGCGGGGACGCGAACATTCAGCGGGCGGTCACCAGCTGTTCAGCTGTCGACCGCGGCCGGCGCCGACACCGTCACGGACGGCGACGACTGCTCCGCGGCTGCGGTCTTCTTCGCCGCCGCCTTGGTGGCCTTCTTGGCGGTCGTCTTCTTCGCCGCGGTCTTCTTGGCCGCCACCGTCTTCTTGGTGGCCGCCTTCTTGGCCGTGGCCTTCTTGGCGGTCTTCCGTACGGCCGCCTTCTTGGCCGCGGCGCCGTCCGCGGTGTCCTCCGCCGGGGCGGCTTCCCCGGTGGCCTCGGCCTGCGCCGCGGTCGCCACCACGACGACGGCGGCGTCATCCGCGCCCGACGGCGAACCGGCGGGTGCGGTGACCTTGCGCGTCACCCGGCGACGGGCCCGCGGCGGGGCCGCGACCGGAGCCTCGGGCTCGGTACCGGCCGCGTCAGCGGCGGCCACCGGCTCGGGGGCCTCGGCGAGCGGTTCGGCGGGCACGGAGGCCGTGGCGGCGGGCGCCACGATCTCAGCCGGAACCTCCTCCGCGGCCTTCGCCGAACCGGCCGGAGCGGACACCTTGCGGGTGGCCCGACGGCGGCCACGGCCCCGCTTGGCGGCAGCCTCGGCCTCGGCGACGCTCGAATACAGCTCCTCGTCCGGCTCGAACGCGGGCTCGGGCAGCGCGGACGGCGCGGCGGCCTCCGCCGCGACCTCGGCCTCGGTCTCCTCGGCGGGCGCTTCCACCCGGGCCTCGTGTACGTGCTCGTGCTCCTGCTCGGCGCCACCGCGGCCGCGCTTCTTGCCGCGCTTGCCGCCGCCACCCGACGTGGCCGGCTGCTCCATGTGCACGATCACACCGCGGCCGTTGCAGTGGACACAGGTCTCGGAGAACGACTCCAGCAGCCCCTGGCCGACCCGCTTGCGGGTCATCTGGACCAGGCCCAGCGAGGTCACCTCGGCGACCTGGTGCTTCGTACGGTCCCGGCCCAGGCACTCCAGCAGCCGCCGCAGCACCAGGTCCCGGTTGGACTCCAGCACCATGTCGATGAAGTCGATGACGACGATGCCGCCGAGGTCGCGCAGCCGCAACTGGCGCACGATCTCCTCGGCCGCCTCCAGGTTGTTCCGGGTGACGGTCTCCTCGAGGTTGCCGCCCTGGCCGGTGAACTTACCGGTGTTGACGTCGACCACGATCATGGCCTCGGTCTTGTCGATCACCAGCGAGCCACCGGACGGCAGCCAGACCTTGCGGTCCAGCGCCTTCATCAGCTGCTCGTCGATGCGGTAGGTCGCGAAGACGTCCACCTCGGAGGTCCAGCGGTTCAGCCGGTCCGCCAGATCGGGCGCGACGTGCGAGACATAGCCGTGGATGGTCTCCCAGGCGTCGTCACCGCTGACGATGACCTTCGAGAAGTCCTCGTTGAAGATGTCGCGCACGACCCGGACGGTCATGTCCGGCTCGCCGTAGAGAAGCGTCGGAGCGTTGCCGCTCTTCGCCTTCTTCCGGATCTCCTCCCACTGCGCCTGGAGCCGCTCCACATCACGGCGCAGTTCGTCCTCGCTGGCACCCTCGGCGGCCGTGCGCACGATGACGCCCGCGTCCTCGGGGACGACCTTCTTGAGGATGGTCTTCAGCCGCGCCCGCTCGGTGTCGGGCAGCTTGCGACTGATGCCGGTCATCGAGCCCTCGGGCACGTACACGAGGTAGCGGCCGGGCAGCGAGACCTGGCTGGTCAGCCGGGCGCCCTTGTGGCCGATCGGGTCCTTGGTCACCTGGACCAGGACCGACTGGCCGGACTTCAGCGCGGACTCGATCCGGCGCGGGCCGTTCGCCATGCCCAGCGCCTCGAAGTTGACCTCACCGGCGTACAGGACGGCGTTGCGGCCCTTGCCGATGTCGACGAAGGCGGCCTCCATCGACGGCAGAACGTTCTGCACCTTGCCCAGGTACACGTTGCCGACGTACGAGGTGGACTGCTCCTTGTTGACGTAGTGCTCCACGAGCACGTTGTCCTCGAGGACGCCGATCTGGGTGCGGTCGCCGTGCTGACGGACGACCATCACCCGCTCGACCGCCTCACGGCGCGCGAGGAACTCCGCCTCGGTGATGATCGGCACCCGGCGGCGGCCCTGCTCGCGGCCCTCGCGGCGGCGCTGCTTCTTCGCCTCGAGACGGGTCGAGCCCTTGATCGACTGGACCTCGTCCGAGGGCTCCGCCTTGGGACGCGGCTCACGGATCTTGACGACCGTACGGTCCGGGTCGTCGTCACCGGCCTCGCCCTCGGCGGGCTCACCGCTGCGACGGCGACGGCGACGACGGCGACGGCTACTGCTGGTGCCGGCGGCGGACGGCGTACCGGCCTCGGCGCCCTCGTCCTCGAGCTCCTCATCGTCGGTGTCCTCGGCGTCCTCGGACTCCGCCTCGGCGCGCTCCGCCTCATCGGCGGCCTCGTGCCCCTCGGACGCCTCCGCCGCATCGCCACGGCGGCGACGGCGCCCCCCACGGCGACGGCGGCGGGTGGGCCGGTCGTCGGACTCGTCGGACTCCTCGGCGTCAGCGGCGGCCTCAGGCTCTTCGCCGGACTCCTCGGCGCCCTCGGGCTCGGGGGTCTCAGCGGTCCGGGCAGGCTCGGCGGCCTCAGCGCGGCGACGGCGGCGCCGACGCGAACCCGTCTCGGCGACCGGGGCGGGCTGCTCCTCCTCCGCCTCTTCTTCTTCCGCTGCCTCGGCGAGCTCGGCCGCCTCGGCGGCGGCTGCGGCAGCGGCCGTCTCCGGGGTCTGGAACATCGGCTCGGTGAACACCGGGGCCTGGAACACCGCGACCGCGGGACGCGCGGCACGACGGGCCCGCTCCGGCCGCTCGGCTTGCTCGGCGCGCTCCTCGCGCTCCGGCTCGGCGGCGAACTGCGGCGAGGTGGCCCGGCGCCGGGTGCGAGCCGGTGCCGCTTCCTCGGCGGATGCGGCGGTCTCGGCAGCCTCGACGGTCTCGGCAGCCTCGGGCGCGGACGACTTACGGGTCGTACGGCGACGGGTACGCCCGGCCGGGGCCTGCTCGGCCTCGACCTCAGCCGCTGCGGCGACGGGCGCGGCCTCAAGAGACTCGATGGGCCCGGTGGGCTCAGAAGTCTCCACGGCAGCATCGGGCGCGGACGGCTTACGGGTGGCACGGCGGCGGGTACGGCCGCGCGGGGCCTGCTCATCGGCCGGCTCGCCGGACTGTGCGGCGGTCTGCTCGTCGGCGGCGACCGGCGCGGTCTCCCCCGATGCCTCCGGGGCCCCGGCGGGGGCCGTGGCCCGACGGCGCCTGCGCGGCGCGGGCGCCTCGGCCGCAGCCTCGGGCTCGACGGCGGCAGCGGGCTCAGCGGCAGCCGCGACCTCGGCAGGCGCACCAGCGGGCGCCGTCGCCTTACGCGTGGCGCGACGGCGGGTACGCGGCGCGGGCGCCTCAGCCGCAGCCTCGGAAGTCTCCTCGGCGGCGGGTGCCGCGGCGGCCACCGGCTCGACGGCTGCCACGACCTCGGCCGCTGCCGGCGCAGCTGCGGGCGCCGTCGCCTTACGCGTGGCGCGGCGACGGGTACGCGGCGCGGGCGCCTCAGCCTCGGAAGTCCCCTCGGCGGCCGAAGCCGGTATGGCGGCGGCGACGGAAGCCGTCACATCGGTGACGGTCTCCACGGAGGCGGCGCCCACCGGCGAGCCCGCGGGGCGCGAGGCGGCACGGCGGCGACGCGGCGGAAGCGTGTCGCTGGGCGTGGTACTGCCGTTGTTCTCAGTGTCGTCCCCGGCCTTACCGGGGTTGTTCGTTTCGAGCATGCGGGCGGTTCTCCCGTCACGCTCCCGGGCGCCGCGTCGTGGTCCGGTCCGGTGGCCCGTCCGCGAAGGGACGCGACAACCGCCGTCCGGGGCGCGGGCGCCGCACGGGAGCTGTATGTTCGGCTCGCCGGTTCCGTACGCGATATACGCACGGCCTGGCGAAAGTCTCCTGGTCCGAGCGCTGCCCGACCCTGGTGGCTCCCGAGTACAAGGGCGGCGCTTCGACGGCGGCCCCTACGCGGGACCGGTACCCTCCGCCTCCCCCGGCAGTCACCGGGGGATTCCGACGCGGCGGGTCAGGCGGCCCCTCAGCGATCGGCTGGGACGGCCGTGACTGCCTCGCGGTCGGGCGCGAGCGGGTCGGTCACCGTGCCGGACTCCTCGTCGAAGAGCCCCTGCGCCAGCCTGGTCACCGCAGCGGGGACCGGCGGCGCCAGGTCGGCCACAGCTCGGAGACCGGACAGGACGTCGTCGGGTCGTACGGCAGGTGTCACGTGCCGAACAACCAGCCGCAGTATCGCACAGGGCCGCTCTCCGGGCCTATCAGGCTGTGGATACGTCACCTCCAGCGCGGCCACCGCACCTCTGGCGTCGAAGCTGCGCATACCGTTCTTGGTCTTCCGTTCGACCTGCACGGTCTCGGCGGCGAGGAACGCCCGCACGGAACGCTCAGCGTCCTCCGGGACGACCCCGTCGAGCCGCAGCTCCCAGACCGACGCGGTAAGCCGGTCCGCGAGCCCCGAGGTCCGCGCCTCCACCGCGTCCGTGATGTCGAGCCCGTCCGGCAGCGACTCGTCCAGCAGCGCCCGGAGCCGCTCGGGGTCCCGGGCCTCGGTGAGCGCGATCTCCAGATACTCGGCTTCGGAGCCCGTGCCGGTGGGTGCGGCGTTCGCGTACGACACCTTGGGGTGCGGGGTGAAGCCCGCCGAGTACGCCATCGGCACCTCGGCACGGCGCAGCGCACGCTCGAACGCGCGCTGGAAGTCGCGATGGCTGGTGAACCGGAGGCGGCCACGCTTGGTGTAGCGCAGTCGGATGCGCTGCACCGCGGGTGCGGGCGGCGGGCCTTCGGGCTGTCGCTTGCCCAGTGGTTCTTCTCCTCGGTGCGGGGCGGTCGCGGTGGGGCGCCGCCCTCTGGCCTGCGTATTGCCCACGGACAGGCGCTCCGCCCCGGCTCACCCCCGCTTGTGGAGGGAGACCCCGGGTCCGGGCGCCGCGCCGGAGACAGTGGTCGATGTACCTCCAAGGTTACGCGCCGGCGCCGGCACCGGTTCCCCGCCCCGAACCTCGGCGGGCCCACCGACCAGCGCGCGCCAAGCGGCCCGCCGCGCTTCCCGCACGGAGTCCCGGGCCGACGCGACCGCCCCGCGCACAGCCCGCCCGGCCATGACCGCGGCGCGCTTGGCGGGACGCCACACCTGGTCGCGCACGAAGTGCCCGACCGGGGTGCACACCTCGCGGTAGCACCACACCAGCGGGCGACCCAGCAGATTCCAGACAAGCCACTTCAGCGCCCGCCCGGCAGCGCGCGAGACATATCCCGCTATCCGCCAGGCGACCTTGAACGCGTCCGCGGTCTCCCGCCCGAGCACGGCGAGGAAGCGCCCGACGGGGACGAGGATCCAGCGGTACACGCAGACAGCGGGGACGACGAACAACACCCTCAGCAGCCAGACCAGCGCGGCCCACCCCGCGAGCACGGCCGGGACGACAGCCCTCGCCCACACCCAAGCCAGCCCACGCCCGAGCGGGGTCAGCACCCACCGGTACAACGCCGTCCACGGCCACACGAACACCGCCCACACCAGCCACCCCGCACCCCGGCCCAGCGGAGTCAGCAGCGTCCGGTACACCCACACCAGCCCATGCCCCAACGGCGTCAGCACCCACCGGTACATCGCCGTCCACGGCCACACGAACACCGCCCATGCCACGGGTACGAGCAGCGCCCGGTAGACCCAGCCCAGCCCGCGCCCCAGCGGAGCCAGCACCCACCGGTACAGCCGGATGGCGACGGGCACGATCACATACCGCCACAACCCGAGCCATGGCCAGTAGAAAAGGGCCTTGGCGAGGAACGTGACGGCCCGGCCGACGGCTCGCCCGACGGGGGCGAGCACGGTGTCGTACACGAACGCCAGCGCCCGTCCGATCGGACGCAGCAGCACCCGGTTCAGCGTCCTGGCACCCAGGACGAGCAGATCCCAGACCATGCGTACGGGCACGACGACCAGCAGCACCACGATCCGCACCGGGATCCTGACCGCGACCGTGAGACAGCCCTCGGCCTCGGCCGGCTGTCGGTGTTCCTCCAGCTCCATGATGTGCATGGACGCGACAACCAGCTTCGGGGTTCCCTCGCGGACCACCTGATCAGAGTCCGCCGCCTGCCGCCGCCGACGCCTCGTCGGCCCGCGCCAGCAGCCGGGTTCGCCTGCGGGGCCACCACAGCAGGTCTGCCACGAGGAGCACGACCAGGAGCCAGGAGGCGATCATCTCGCCGGTGGTGCCCGTGACCGTGTCGTAGCCCGCGAGAGCGACCGCGAACACGGTCACCAGCACGACAGCCCAGCGCCGCAACCGGTCTTCGTCGGCGGCCCGGTGCAGCGCGGCTGCGTAGCCGGCGACCGCGGGCGCCAGCCGGGGCTCGCCGACGGCCTCGCCGTGCCGGGTGGCGCGTACCACCGCCGCGCGGTCTGCGGGTTCCATGTCCTTGGCGGCGGGCCAGAGCCGGTCCATCCGGCGCGCCACCCGGAACCCGAAGAACAGGCTGAGCACCACGAAGACCACCGCGGCGCCCGGCCATGACTGCGCCTCGATGAGCACGAAGGCCGCGAAGAACGCCCCGGCGCCGAGACCGGCGCCCACGGCCCGGGCTGCCGGTCCCCGCTGCCACATCCAGCCCGGAACGAGGATCACCTGTTCACGGTGACACGCCGTCCCGGCACCCGCACACGGCGCGCGCGGGCTCGCCGGTCGGTGCCCGGGTCAGTGCGTGTGACCGCCTGTGGCAGCGGCGGGCTGCTTCACCGTGAGCGGCAGCAGCTTCTTGCCCGTGGGACCGATCTGGATCGAGGTCTGCATCTGAGGACACACACCGCAGTCGAAGCACGGAGTCCAGCGGCAGTCCTCGACCTCGGTCTCGTCCAGCGCGTCCTGCCAGTCCTCCCAGAGCCAGTCCTTGTCGAGACCGGAGTCCAGGTGATCCCAGGGCAGGACCTCCTCGTAGGTGCGCTCGCGCGTGGTGTACCAGTCGACGTCCACACCGAAGTCCGGCAGCGTCTTCTCGGCGCACTGCATCCAGCGGTCGTACGAGAAGTGCTCGCGCCAGCCGTCGAAACGGCCGCCGTCCTCGTAAACGGCGCGGATGACGGCGCCGACGCGGCGGTCGCCCCGGGAGAGCAGCCCCTCGACGATGCCCGGCTTCCCGTCGTGGTAGCGGAAGCCGATCGAGCGGCCGTACTTCTTGTCGCCGCGGATCTTGTCGCGCAGCTTCTCCAGGCGGGCGTCGGTCTCCTCGGCGGAGAGCTGCGGGGCCCACTGGAAGGGAGTGTGCGGCTTGGGGACGAAACCGCCGATGGACACCGTGCAGCGGATGTCGTTGGAGCGGGAGACCTCGCGGCCCTTGGCGATGACGTTGACCGCCATGTCGCCGATCTGGAGCACGTCCTCGTCGGTCTCGGTGGGCAGACCGCACATGAAGTACAGCTTCACCTGTCGCCAGCCGTTGCCGTACGCGGTGGCGACGGTGCGGATCAGGTCCTCTTCCGAGACCATCTTGTTGATGACCTTGCGCATTCGCTCGGAGCCGCCCTCGGGGGCGAAGGTGAGACCGGAGCGGCGGCCGTTGCGGGTGAGCTCGTTGGCGAGGTCGACGTTGAAGGCGTCCACGCGGGTGGACGGGAGGGAGAGGCCGATCTTGTCCTCTTCGTACCGGTCGGCGAGGCCCTTGGCGATGTCGCCGATCTCGGTGTGGTCGGCGGAGGACAGGGACAGCAGGCCGACCTCTTCGAAGCCGGTAGCCTTGAGGCCCTTCTCGACCATCTCGCCGATGCCGGTGATGCTGCGCTCGCGCACCGGGCGGGTGATCATTCCGGCCTGGCAGAAGCGGCAACCGCGGGTGCAGCCGCGGAAGATCTCCACGGACATACGCTCGTGGACGGTCTCGGCGAGCGGGACCAGGGGCTGCTTGGGGTAGGGCCACTCGTCCAGGTCCATCACGGTGTGCTTGGACACGCGCCACGGCACACCGGACTTGTTGGGGACGACCCGGCCGATGCGGCCGTCCGGCAGGTACTCCACGTCGTAGAAGCCGGGGATGTAGACCGTACCGGTCTTCGCGAGCCGGAAGAGCAGTTCCTCGCGGCCTCCGGGGCGGCCTTCCGCCTTCCAGGCGCGGATGATGTCGGTGATCTCCAGGACGGCCTGCTCGCCGTCGCCGATAACGGCCGCGTCGATGAAGTCGGCGACGGGCTCCGGGTTGAACGCGGCGTGGCCGCCCGCGAGGACGATCGGATCGTCCATCGTGCGGTCCTTGGCCTCCAGCGGGATGCCCGCGAGGTCGAGGGCCGTCAGCATGTTGGTGTAGCCGAGTTCGGTGGAGAAGCTCAGGCCGAACACGTCGAACGCCTTCACCGGGCGGTGGGTGTCCACGGTGAACTGCGGGACAGCGTGCTCCCGCATCAGTTCTTCGAGGTCCGGCCAGACGCTGTAGGTGCGCTCGGCGAGCACGCCCTCGCGCTCGTTCAGTACCTCGTAGAGGATCATGACGCCCTGGTTGGGCAGGCCGACCTCATAGGCGTCGGGGTACATCAGCGCCCAGCGGACGTCGCACTCGTCCCACGGCTTGACGGTGGAGTTGAGCTCACCGCCGACGTACTGGATGGGCTTCTGCACATGCGGGAGCAGAGCTTCGAGCTGTGGGAAGACCGACTCGGCAGACATCTGGAACCTTCGTGGGCTGGCAGGGGGCGACTCTCAAGCGTAAGCCATCGCCGGATGCTCCCGGTGCCGCTCTCACTTGGAGAGTGAGGTCCGCGGTCCCGGGCTTGACGCCTTCGCCCACACCCCGGGTAGCTCGCGCTCCCGTCGCGCCGCCAGTGCCTCCTCCTGGCCGTGGAGAAGTCCCCAGGTGAAGGAGGGTTCGCCCGCCGCGTGGGCCTGGATGGCCAGGTCGCGGATGGTGCCGCGGGCGACCACGCTGTCCTGGTGGTCGCCGAGCACGGTCTGGACGGCCTTCAGTCGGCGGGCGAGCTTCCTTGCGGGTTTGCCGAGGGCCGGGGTGGCGGCTTCGGCGGCGTAGCGGGCGCGTTTGGCGGCCTTGCGGGCTTCGTGCAGGGCGAGGTCGCGCTCGTGGCCGGGGGGGAGGGCGAGTGCCTGCTCGACCCGGCTCGCGAGTCGCTCGTAGTCCTTGATCACGGCCTTGGGGAGGGCGGTGGACGGGTCGGCGGTGGCGGCCTTGAGCAGCGGTGGTTCGTCCAGCAGGGCGTCGAGTGTGTACAGGAGTGCCAGGTAGCGCTTGCTGTCGAGCACGGCCACGGAACGGCGGCGTGCGTCGGCGCGGTGGGCGGTGCCCCAGGTCCGCAGGCGTCCGCGTACGGGACCGAGAAGGAGGGACTTGGGGAGTGCCTCGATCCGGGCGAGGAGCCGTGCGGACAGCACTTCCTGGTCGCGGGCGACGCCGAGCTCACCGGCGAGCCATTTGAGCTCGTCGCCGATCGGGTCGGTGACCGTGCGGTCGATGATCCTGCGGTAGGTCTTGAAGCCGCTGCGCATACGGCGGGTGGCCACGCGCATCTGGTGGACCGCGTCGGGCAGGTCGCGGCGTACGGCGGGGTCCAGCGCGATGAGGGCGTCCCGCTGTTCCCTCAGGTAGGAGAGCACGTGTTCACCGGCGTGCTTCCGCTTCAACCGGACTCCGCGGTCCCGTACGGTCTCCGCGGCTTTGGGGACCTTGGGGGCGGTGTGGTCCTTGTCCTGGGACCCGCGCGCGGTGTCGGCGTCGCGGGTGGACTGCAGGGGGGCGGCGGTGTCGGCGACGGGCACGGGCTGTGTGGCGGGATGCTGCGCCGGTTCCGTCTCCGAGAGGGCGCGGGCCAGCTTGGAGGCTGACGATGACGGGCGGATTCCCGCCTTGCGCAGGCGTTTGCCGATGGCGTCGAGCATGGACGGGTCGGCGTCCTCGGCGAGCTCGACCTCGATCTCCGTCCAGGCCGCGGTGCCGCCGTCGTCGCCGAGGCGCTCAGCCTGTACGGAGTCGATGCTGAGCTCGGCGAGCAGCTCACCCTGGGCGTCGGCGAGGTGGCTGACCTTCCGAGAGGAGAGCAGCCGGACGACGGGGAGCAGGGCTTCGTCGCGGACCCGGGAGCGGAGCAGTGCGTGGAGGGTGCGGGGCAGCGTGTCGGTGAGTGGGGCCTGGATCTCGTCGCGGATGCCGGTGGCGACGGGGAATTTGAGGTGCCAGCCCTCGTCCCCGCCTCCGGTGCGGCGGCGCAGTGTGATCCCGTCGGCGGCGAGCCGCAGCTCGGCGGTGTCGTAGTAGACGGCATCCAGTTCGGCGACGCCTCTGTCGATGACGTCGGCGACCCCGGCGTGTCCGGTCAGGTCGGGGACGCTGGTGTCTTCGGTGGCTTCGTACTTCCGCTCGATCTCGCGCTTCGTGTCCGCCATGGACAAAATCTAGTCCGATCGGCGGCGATACGGCAGTACGCGCTCGCCCGGACCGGGGCAGTCCGCCGCCGATCGGCGGCGATACGGCCGGACACGGTCCGCCGGACCGGCATGGACCACCCCCACCCAGCGCCGGACCGGGCGGACGCGACCGGCGTGGTCCGCCGCCGACCGGGCGGGCGGAGTCGGCGGCGGATCCGGGCGCGGAGCGTTTACGCGGACATGGGACGCTGCACCTTGATCGACTGGAGCAGTCCGACCGCGACCCAGACCGCGAACATGGACGATCCGCCGTATGAGACGAACGGCAGCGGGAGGCCGGCCACCGGCATGATGCCGAGGGTCATGCCGACGTTCTCGAAGGACTGGAAGGCGAACCAGGCGATGATCCCGGCGGCGACGATGGTGCCGTAGAGCTCGGTGGTCTCGCGGGCGATCCGGCAGGCGCGCCACAGGACCACGCCGAGCAGGAGGAGGATGAAACCGGCGCCGAGGAAGCCCAGCTCCTCCCCCGCCACGGTGAAGACGAAGTCGGTCTGCTGTTCGGGAACGAACTGTCCGGTGGTCTGGGAGCCCTTGAACAAGCCGGTTCCGAGCAGTCCGCCGGAGCCGATGGCGATACGGGCCTGGTTGGTGTTGTAGCCGACGCCGGCCGGGTCGAGCTCGGGATTGGCGAAGGCCGCGAAGCGGTTGATCTGGTATTCGTCGAGGAGCCCGAGCATGGTGACGAGGACCGCGCCCGCGACTCCGGCGCCGATCAGTCCGAGCACCCAGCGGTTGGAGGCCCCGGAGGCCAGCAGTACCCCGAGCACGATCACCACCATCACCATGACCGAGCCGAGGTCCGGCATCAGCATGACGATGCCCATCGGTACGGCCGCGAGGACGAGCGACTTGGCGACGATGCGGTGGTCGGGGATCTCCTGGTCGCCCGCGTCGACCTGTGCCGCGAGCATCATCGCCATGCCCAGGATGATCGTGATCTTCACGAATTCGGAGGGCTGGAGGGAGAATCCGCCGCCGATCACGATCCAGGCGTGGGCACCGTTGATGGTGGCGCCGAGCGGGGTGAGCACGAGCAGGACAAGCAGCACCGAGACCCCGTACAGCACCGGCACGGCTCCGCGCAGGGTGCGGTGGCCGAGCCAGACGGTGCCGGCCATCAGTGCCAGGCCGATTCCGGTGTTCAGGGCGTGGCGGAACAGGAAGTAGTAGGGGTCGCCTTGGTTGAGCTCGGTGCGATTGCGGGTCGCCGACCAGACCAGCAGCGCGCCGATGACGGACAGCGCGATGGCGGACAGCAGCATCGGCCAGTCGAGCCGGCGCAGCATCGAGTCGCGGGCGGTGAGTCTGGCCCAGGAGCCGCGGTCGGGTGCGTAGCGGGCGACCGAGAAGCCGTTGGTTCCGGACACGTCAGTCCCTCCGGCCCATGGCGGGCGGGCCCGCGAGCACCGGGTCGTCCGGCTTCGGGGCCTGCGGGACGTAGGGCTTGATGGTGGGCGCGTCGATGGAGCCGTCGGGCTGGATCTTGGGCAGCGCCTTCTCGGGCTGGGGCAGCAGGGCCTTCTTCAGGTCCTGGTTGCCTTCCATGTCGAGGCCGTAGAGGGCGTTGTAGATGTTGCGCACGGCGGGCCCGGAGGCCCCGGAGCCCGTACCACCCTGGGAGATCGTCATGACGATCGAGTACTCCTTGGTGTACGTGGCGAACCACGAGGTGGTCTGCTTGCCGTGGACCTCGGCCGTACCGGTCTTGGCGTGCATCGGGATCTTGTCCTGCGGCCAGCCGCCGAACCGCCAGGCGGCGGTACCGCGGGTGGCGACTCCCGCGAGGGCATCGTTTATCAGGTCACGGGTCTTGGCGTCCATCGGCAGCTTGCCGTGGGACTTGGGCGCGATCTCCCGCACCTGCTTTCCGTCGGCGCTGACGACCGCCTTGCCGACGGTGGGGTTGTAGAGCGTGCCGCCGTTGGAGATGGCCGCATAGATGGTGGCCATCTGGATGGGGGTGACGAGGGTGTCGCCCTGTCCGATGGAGTAGTTGACGGAGTCACCGGCACGCATGAGGTTGCCTTCGAGGCAGTTCTCGTAGGACAGCTGCTGGATGTACGTGCCGCCCTTCTTGCCGATCTTGCACCAGTAGTCCTTGTTGGCCTCCCAGAAGCTCTGCTTCCAGCGGCGGTCCGGGACTCGCCCTGTGACCTCGTTGGGCAGGTCGATCCCGGTCTCGGCGCCGAGGCCGAACTGGTGGGCGGTCTTGTAGAACCAGTCCGCGGGCTTCTTCTTCGGCTTGATGCCGCCGTCCTTCTTCCACTGCTGGTGGGCGAGTGCGTAGTAGACGGTGTCGCAGGAGACCTCGAGGGCCTGGCCGAGGGTGATGCTGCCGTGGCCCTGGGACTCGAAGTTGGTGAAGACCTGGTTGCCGATGGAGTACGAGCTCGGGCAGGGGTAGCGGCCGTTGAAGTCGTATCCGGCGTTGACCGCGGCTGCGGTGGGGACGACCTTGAAGATCGAGCCGGGCGCCGCCTGGCCCTGGATGGCCCGGTTGAGCAGCGGGAAGTTGGACTTCTTGCCGGTCAGGCGGGCGTAGTCCTTGGCGGAGATCCCGCCGACCCAGGCGTTGGGGTCGTAGGTGGGCAGTGAGGCCATCGCCACGATCCGGCCGGTCTTGGACTCCATGACCACGACGGCGCCGGAGTCGGCCTTGTAGTTCTCGCCGGTGTTGTCGTCGAAGACCTTGCGGGCTTCCTTCATCGCGTTGTCCAGCTCCCACTCGGCGACCGCCTGCACGCGGGCGTCGAGGGAGGTGACGACGTTCGCCCCCGGCTCGGCCTTGTCCGCCTTGGCCTCGCCCATGACGCGGCCGAGGTTGTCTACCTCGTAGCGGGTGACACCGGCCTTTCCGCGCAGCTCCTTGTCGTAGGTGCGCTCGAGTCCGGAGCGGCCGACCTGGTCGGAGCGGAGGTAGGGCGAGTCGGTGTCCTTCGCCTTCTCCAGCTCCTCGTCGGTGACGGGTGAGAGGTAGCCGAGCACCTGGGCGGTGTTCGACTTGCCGGGGGCCGGGTAGCGGCGTACGGCGGTGGGCTCGGCGGTGATGCCGGGGAAGTCCTCGGCGCGTTCGCGGATCTGGAGGGCCTGCTGGGTGGTGGCCTCGTCGGTGACCGGGATGGGCTGGTAAGGGGAACCGTTCCAGCAGGGCTGCGGGGTCTCGGAGTCGCAGAGCCGGACCTTGTCCATGACGTCCTTCGGCTTCATGCCGAGGACCCCGGCGAGCCGGGTGAGTACGTCCTTGCCGTCGTCCTTCATCTTCAGCAGGTCGGTGCGCGACGCGGAGACCACGAGCCGGGTCTCGTTGTCGGCGAGCGGCACACCACGAGCGTCGAGGATGGAGCCGCGGACGGCGGGCTGGACGACCTGCTGGACGCCGTTGCCGGACGCCTCTTTGGCGTACTCCTCACCGTTGCGGATCTGGATGTACCAGAGCCGCCCGCCCAGGGTGGCGAAGAGTGAGAAGACGAGGACCTGGATGACGATCAGCCGGATCTGCACCCGGGGAGTCCGCCCGGTCTCGGGAATGTTGGTCACGCTGGCGATACCCCCTCAGGTCACAGTCGCTTGATGCCCTTGATTCGTCCGGCCCTGGAGGCTCTGGACTTGGCCGCCTTCACCCGCAGTGCGCCGCCGCGCTGCCCGCCGATGCGCAGGCCGGTGCCGAACGAGGTCCAGCCGCCGGACACGTCGCCGCCGCCGGACTGGCTCTCGGCGAGCGGATCGCTCTCGGCGCGTCTGGCCAGGGCCATGATCACCGGCACGGTGAACGGCGCCAGCAGCAGGTCGTAGAGAGCCGCGGTGAACAGCAGTGAGCCGAGGCCGACATGGCGTGCGGCGGTGTCCCCGACAAGGGCGCCGACGCCCGCGTAGAGCAGAGTCGAGCCGATCGCGGCGCCGACGACCACGGCCATCGGTCCGGTTGCCGAGTTGAGCCTGCCGTTCTCCGGCTTGAGGAGACCCGCGCAGTACCCGATGAGGCACAGCACGAGCGCGTAGCGGCCCACCGCGTGGTCGGCGGGCGGGGCGAGGTCGGTCAGCAGGCCCGCCCCGAAGCCGATGAGCGCGCCGCTGGTGTGCCCGTAGACGAGTGCCAGGGCGAGCACGACCAGCAGTATCAGATCGGGGACGGCGCCGGGGAGCTGGAGCCTCGCCAGCACGGTGACCTGGATGACCAGGGCGACGATGACGAGGGGGGTGGCGAGCAGCATCCGGTTGAAGCGCTTCATGGTCGGCTCCTTCTTCCTTTCGCTACTCGTCGTCCGGGGCGGTGTCGGGACCGGTGGCGGCACCCGTGGCGGTACCGGTCCCGGGGTCGGCGCTGCCGGTGGTTTCCGCGGGCCCGGCCGGGTCTCTGCGCGCGGCGCTGTCCGGGTCCGTCGCGGGGGCGTCGTCGGCGGCAGCGTCGTCGGCGCCATCCGCGTCGGCCACCCCGTCCGCACCGGCCGACGGTGTCACCGTGACGGTGACCGTCGGGGTGGGCTTCGCCTTGGGCTTCGGGGGCAGGACCGAGTCACGCGGGTCGGTACGGGGCGCCTGGACCACCACGCCCACGATGTCGAGCTTGGAGAACGACACATACGGGCGTACGGAGATGTTCCGGGTCAGATCGCCGCCGGAAGGATCGACGCGCACCACCTCGCCGACCGGCACACCGGGCACGAACGGCCGCCCGGCCTGCGAGCCGAAGGTGACGAGACGGTCGCCCTTGCGTACCTTGGCCTTGCCGTTGAGGAGCTGCACGGACAGCGGCCGGTCGCCCTGACCGGTCGCGAAACCGAGCTCGTCGGTGCGTTCGATCCGGGTGCCGACGGTGAAGTCCGGGTCGCTGGCGAGCAGTACGGTCGAAGTGTGCGGGCCGACCGTGGTGACCCTCCCCACCAGTCCGTCGCCGTTGAGCACCGTCATATCGCGGGCGATACCGTCCTGGGAGCCGATGTCGAGCGTCACGGTCCAGGAGAAGCCCTGGGCGGCTCCTATGGCGATGACCTCCGCGCCCTTGATGCCGTACTGGCCGTTGGCGGCTGTCTTCAGCATGGCGTCGAGCTGCCGGATACGGCTCTGGTTGCGGATGTCGCTGCCGAGCCGTGTCTTGAGGGCCGCGTTCTCCCGTTCGAGTTCGGCGATGCGGTCGTGGCGCCTGCCCGAGTCGCGGATCGCTCCTATGGCGTTGCCGACCGGGTCGACGGCCGCCGCCACACCGTTCTCGACCGGTCCGAAGACAGCGGCGGCGGCCTGGCGGGCGCCGTCCACCGGCGACTCCTGGCCGCCCCTGATGTCCACCGTGATCAGAGCGAACGCGATGGCGATCAGCAGGACCAGAAGGAGCCGGCTCTCTTTGGTGTCCCTCACGTGCGGCGGCCGTGCCTTCCTCGTACGACAGTCGGGCTGGGAGTGGCTGGTGCGATCTGGCGGATTCGATGTGCGTGGTGTGCCTGGTGAGTCAGGTGTGCCTGGACATACGGGCGGGTGCGGTTGTTGCCGTTATATCGAGGCCCGCCGGTGTCCGTTACCGGCGCGGCTGCGCGTCGAGCACCTGCTGGAGCGCCTCGAACTCCTCGACGCACTTGCCCGAACCGAGCGCGACCGAGTCCAGCGGGTCCTCGGCGATGTGGATCGGCATACCGGTCTCGTGGCGCAGCCTCTCGTCGAGTCCGCGCAGCAGGGCGCCGCCACCGGTGAGCACGATGCCCCGGTCCATGACGTCCCCGGAGAGCTCCGGCGGGCACTTGTCGAGCGTGGTCTTCACAGCGTCCACGATCGCGTTGACCGGTTCCTCGATGGCCTTGCGCACCTCTGCGGCGGAGATGACCACCGTCTTGGGCAGTCCAGAGACCAGGTCGCGGCCGCGGATCTCGGTGTGCTCGTCCGCCGCGAGGTCGAAGGCGGAACCGATGGTGATCTTGATGCTCTCGGCGGTCCGCTCACCGAGCAGGAGGCTGTACTCCTTCTTGACGTGCTGGATGATCGCGTTGTCCAGCTCGTCGCCCGCGACGCGAATGGACTGCGCCGTGACGATGCCGCCGAGCGAGATCACGGCCACCTCGGTGGTGCCACCGCCGATGTCCACGACCATGTTGCCGGTGGCCTCGTGGACCGGGAGTCCGGCGCCGATCGCGGCGGCCATCGGCTCCTCGATGATGTGCACCTGACGGGCACCCGCCTGGGTCGACGCCTCGATGACCGCCCGGCGCTCCACCCCGGTGATACCGGACGGCACGCAGACCACGATCCGGGGGCGGGCCGCCCACCGGCGCTTGTGGATCTTCAGGATGAAGTAGCGGAGCATCCGCTCGGTGATCTCGAAGTCGGCGATCACGCCGTCCTTCAGCGGGCGCACCGCCACGATGTTCCCGGGCGTACGGCCGATCATCTTCTTGGCTTCGGAGCCCACCGCGAGGATGCCGCCGGTGTTGGTGTTGATGGCGACGACGGACGGCTCGTTGAGAACGATTCCGCGACCCCTCACGTACACCAGCGTGTTGGCGGTCCCGAGGTCGACAGCCATGTCACGGCCGATGAACGACATTGAGTTCCCCTTGTTTCCCATGAGGATGCGTCGGGCCTTCCCAAATCGAGCTTTGATGGCTTTTCAGGTCGGCGAGGAGGGTGTGATGGCGTGAAGGGTTCCCATCGTAGTGCCGTATGCGGGGCAACCGCGCGCTGGGCCCACCTCAATAAGGGTGACGATGAGTCGGTGCGAAGCGTTCCCGTTATGACAGTACGTATACCGAGGGGCGACCGAAATTCCTTCGGTCGCCCCAGGCGATGGGCGCTGTATGGCTGACGGGCGGTCAGCGGCGCTCGGGGTGATCGGCGTGATCGGGATGATCAGGAAACACCCGGGAAGAAAATCTTCAGCTCCCGCTCGGCGGACTCCTCCGAGTCCGAGGCGTGGATCAGGTTCTCCCGGACGATCGTGCCGTAGTCGCCCCTGATGGAGCCCGGGGCGGCGGCGATCGGATCGGTCGGTCCGGCCAGTGCGCGCACGCCCTCGATGACCCGCTCGCCCTCGACCACCAGGGCGACGACGGGGCCGGAGGACATGAAGGCGACCAGCGGCTCGTAGAAGGGCTTGCCCTTGTGCTCGCCGTAGTGCTGCTCCAGGGTCTCCTGGTCCAGCTCGCGCAGCTCCAGCGCGGTGATCTGCCAGCCCGCCTTCCGCTCGATACGGCCGATGATCTCGCCGATCAGGCCGCGGCGTACGGCGTCGGGCTTGAGCAGGACGAGCGTGCGCTGGCTCACGTGCGGGCTCCTTCGAGTGTGGTTCTACTGCACTTCAGAGGCTACAGGGCGGCTTCGGCGGCCCCTCCGGCAGCGTCCGGCGGCGTCCGAACAGGGCTTTCAGGCCTCGGAGCCGGGGGCCGCGGCCCCCGCCGCCTCCTGCTGCGCGAACCCGGCCTTCGCCTCGTCCACCTTGCGTCCGTAGTGCACGGAGGCCCACCACAGGCCGGCGAACACCGCACCCAGGATGAACATCATCGGCACCACGAAGCCGCTGGCGATCAGACCGATCTGAAGGGCCCAGCCGAGTTGCACCCCGCCGGGCCGGGTGATCATTCCGCACAGCAGCACGGAGAGCAGCATCGCGATCCCGCACACCGTCCAGACCGTGGCCATGGACAGCTCGGGATTCTTCATGGCGACAAGGCCGGCAAAGCCGATGACGAAGAATTCACCGATCAGAGTGGACGCGCAGAGCGTACGCATTTGATTCACCCCTTCCCGAGCAGCAGTCGGGCCTCGCCGACCGTGATCACGGAACCGGTCACCAGGACGCCGGCGCCCGAGTACTCCGCTTCCTCCTCGGCGAGCGTGATCGCCGCTTCCAGAGCGTCGGGGGGCCGCGGCGGCGAGAAGACGCGGTCGTCGCCGAAAACCAACAGGGCGCGAGCGGGCCGCGCGTGGGCGGGCCAGGCGC